>NZ_JALAAI010000022.1:0-37928 GCF_052785085.1 Candidatus Electrothrix sp. | reverse complement strand
CATTTTTTTTGCAGAGAGTATTGACCCAAAACGTTTGATATGTCAAACACGAATAAAAAATGTTTACGAAAATATTTTTGTTCAACTATGCTATTTCAGCATTTGAGAGGGGTTCGGGAATTGCTGAATGACAACAAACTCGTCACTCCCAACCCGATAAATTTTTTGCTTTGGATAAGTAGCTCTTAACTTGTTAGCAATATCGACGAGAATTTCGTCACCGGCAGGAAGACCATTTATATCAATAAATCTTTTAAAATTATCAATATCTATACACAAGAAACGTTCTTGATAAAGACTATGGTCTTTCCAATCTTCTCCACATGTAGCACGGTTAATATCCTGTCTTAATTGGCTACTTGTACCGCATTTAGTTAAACTGTCAGTGTCATAACCAGGGTGGCAACGTTGCATGAGGTGTTGGATAATTACTTGCTGGACATGCTCAGAAACATTATAAGATAAATAATCCTCCTGAATATGATCAAGAAAATCTTTATACAATTTCCCAGGAATTTCGATTTGCATTAATTTTATTTATTGCACTTAACCAGTATTTATAAGTGGTGATTTTCCATGCTATCGACTTTACAACTCCTTATTTGTTACCAACAACCTTCTCTTGTTAACTAACGCTCCTTCGTTGATTAACAACAACCTTTTGTTGGTAGCAAACAACCTTCTGTCAGGAGCAAACACTCCTTCGTTGATTATCAAACACCTTCTGTTTGTAACAAATAACCTTCTCTTGATAATAAACAACCTTTTGTTAGCAACAAACAACTCCTTGTTTGTTACCAAACACCTTTTGTTGATAGCAAACGTTCCTTCGCTGTTTAACAAAACTCCTTCGTTGATTAACAACAACCTTTTGTTTGCGAACAAAAAGCATCGCTTTTCTCATGATTTGTAAGCAAAACCTATCCAATATCCCTACAACAATGCTCCCAACGAAAGGACAAACTCCCTGAAGCGATAGTCAAAACACTTTATCTAGCGCATGCCTTGAAAAAATTCAAGAAACGAATTACAACGATCCAGTTTATCCCCTGACAAAAAACCTCCTCCAAAATTCATGCAGAAATCCTTCGCAAAAAAACAAGATACAGTTTATGAACAGACAGTAACGCTGAACAAATCTTCCAGCCGCTTGGTTCCCGCCGGACGAGCACAACAAGTTCGAGCGACCCAGGGCGGTCAATAACCTCATTCAATACAGAACAAAAAATATGGCACAAGAAGCGAATAAAATCATCTATTCGATGATTAAGGTCAGTAAAAAGTATAAGGACCAGGTGGTCATCAAGGATATCTCCCTCTCCTATTTCTACGGCGCCAAGATCGGTGTCTTGGGCCTGAACGGCTCGGGTAAGAGTACCCTGCTCCGTATCCTGGCAGGCAAGGACAAGGAATTTGAGGGCGAGAGCCTTCTTTCCGAGGGTTTTACCGTGGACATGCTGGAGCAGGAGCCAGAGCTTGACCCGGACAAGACCGTGCGGGATATTGTCGAGCAGGGCGTGCAGGGGATTGTTGATCTGCTGGAAGAATATAACCAGATCAATGCCAAATTTGCCGAACCCATGGACGACGATGCCATGCAGTCCTTGATTGACCGCCAGGGCGAGGTGCAGGACCAGCTGGATGCTGCTGATGCCTGGAACCTGGACAGCCGCCTGGAAATGGCTATGGATGCCCTGCGCTGTCCCCCTGCTGAGGCCAGAATCGGAGTTCTCTCCGGTGGTGAAAAACGCCGGGTGGCCCTGTGTCGCATCCTGCTCAAAAAGCCGGATATCCTCCTCCTGGATGAACCCACCAACCATCTGGATGCTGAGTCCGTGGCCTGGCTGGAGCATCATCTCCAACGCTACGAGGGAACAGTCATCGCGGTGACCCATGATCGTTATTTTTTGGATAACGTGGCTGGTTGGATTCTGGAGCTTGATCGGGGGCGCGGTATACCCTGGAAGGGCAACTATTCCTCCTGGCTGGAGCAGAAACAGAAGCGTCTGGCTCAGGAAGAGAAAAAGGAGAGCGAGCGACAGCGCACTCTGCAACGGGAGCTGGAATGGATTCGCATGAGTCCCAAGGGACGGCATGCCAAGGCCAAGGCCCGTATTAATCAATACGAGCAACTCCTTAATCAGGATACCTCTGAGCGGGTGCAGAAGCTGGAGATCTACATTCCGCCCGGTCCCCGCTTGGGCAAGGTGGTTATTGAGGGCGAGGGGATCAGCAAGAGCTATGGTGATCGTATCCTGGTGGAGGATCTTTCCTTTTCTTTGCCGCCGGGCGGGATCGTTGGTATTGTCGGCCCCAATGGTGCGGGCAAGACCACCCTCTTTCGGATGATCACTGGTCAGGAAGAGCCGGATGAGGGGAGTATCCGCATCGGCGAGACCGTGAAGCTCTGCTATGTGGATCAGAGCCGTGATAATCTTGATCCCGATAAAACCATCTTTGAGACCATCTCCGAGGGCCAGGATACCATCTGGCTGGGTACCCAGGAGATCAATGCCCGTGCTTATGTGGCCAAGTTCAACTTCAGCGGCTCTGCCCAGCAGAATAAGGTCTCAGAGATCTCCGGTGGTCAGCGTAATCGGGTCCATCTTGCCATGATGCTCAAAGAGGGCGGGAATGTTTTACTGCTTGATGAGCCGACCAATGATCTGGATGTCAACACCCTGCGCGCTCTGGAAGAGGCCCTGGAGAATTACGGCGGTTGCGCGGTTATCATCAGCCATGACCGTTGGTTTCTTGATCGCCTTGCCACCCATATCATGGCCTTTGAGGGCGATTCCAAGGTGGTCTGGTTTGAGGGTAATTACTCGGAATATGAACAGGATTATAAAAAGCGGATGGGCGCGGAAGCAGATCAGCCCCATCGGATTCGCTATCGCAGCTTGACCAGGGATTAGGGCGTTACCGAAAAAATAAGCCTTGAAGAAGTACTGGCGGCTGTTTGCAAAGAGGGCAGCTATAAAGATATGGGTTATATGTATTTTGCTCATTGACATGAATCTGGCTACTGTCTATCATTATGCTAGACAATATCTCCATTCTTCATCAGAGAGGACATTATGGCAAAAACAGCAATGGCCCACGCTCGGCTCTCACCGGAAGTAAAAGAACAGGCAGAAAGCATCTTAAAAGAACTCGGCATTTCCATTTCAACAGCGTATGAACTCTTTTACCGCCAGATCATAGCGTATAACGGATTGCCTTTTGATGTTAGGATTCCCACAGAAGAAACTGCTCAGGCTATGCAGGATGCCCGAGACGGCAAAGGAACACTGTACAGCAATGTGCAGGATATGCTGACTGACTGCGAAGAATAATGCTTCCCATCCGACCGACAACACGATTCAAGAAGGATCTGAAAAGAGCAATTAAACAGGGTCGTGATCTCCAAAAACTCCAGGATATTCTTGAACAGCTTGCTATTCCGGAACCACTTCCTCCCACCTGCAGAGACCATAAACTCAAAGGTGTCTGGCAGGATTTTCGGGAATGTCATATTCAACCGGATTGGCTCCTGATCTATACAATCACTGATTTTGAACTCCGACCGGCACGTCTTGGTACTCATGCTGAACTCTTCAACAAGTAGGTTGGTCGAAAAAAACAAAATCTGCCAGGGTAAAACGTACCCTCTTTAACGCACAAACCTAAGCCGATCAATCTGATTCAGGCCTGACTCCATGCTGGCCCAGCAAGCCACCCATATCATGGCCTTTGAATGTATAACCTCAACAAAGGAGAACCCTATGACTGATCAATCATCCTACACCCTCAAGGTAGAAGGCATGAGCTGCAAACATTGCGAAGCTACTGTTACCGAGGCAGCCCGGTCTGTTGCTGGCGTAACAGCCGCCAACGTCGACCTGGAAGCCGGCAAGGTCACCGTGCAAGGTGGTGAGCCGGAGGCCGTGATACAGGCCATCACCGAGGCAGGCTACACCGCCAGCTTACCCTAACTTATCAAATTTGATGAGGGCCTGTTTCCATACAGGCCCAGGCAATAGGTCTGAACCGCGATTTACCCCAGATATTTTTTTTGCAAAATAAAAGAAGCATGGTACCATGCGGTAAGCTTTTCAAGCCATTCTTCAACAGGGAGAACTTTATGTCCGAACACATTGCCGCTATTTCAGATATTGCTGCAAAGTATGATAACGACCCGAACCGCCTGCTCGACATACTCATTGATGTGCAGGCCCAGGAGCGTTGCGTCACTGATGATGTTACCCGGCAGCTGGCCCAGCAAGTGGGACTGTCCTGGGCTGATATCCACCAAACTGTTTCCTTTTATCATTTCCTTTCCGAGACACCACGCGGGGAATACACTATCTACCTCAATAATGGCCCGGTTGCCATTATGCAGGGCTATGAAGAGGTTGCTGCCGCTTTCAGCGAGGCCGCAGGCTGTTCCATTGATTCTGTAACAGAAGATGGACGTATCGGCCTCTTTGTCACAGCAGACATCGGCATGGGCGATCAAGAGATCGCCGCCTTGATCAACAGGGTTGTCTTTACCTGCCTGACCCCGGAAAAGGCCCGTGCCTTGGTCAAAGATATGCAGGAAGGCTTGTCTGTCCAGGACATGGCCAGAAAACACAGAGAATATGGGGACGGGAATAATAGCCTCCCTGCTATCCATTCTATGGTCCGCAATAATATCCAAAAGGCTGGACCAGTATGTTTAGGCCCATATGAAGTTGGGGTTGCCCTGCGAAAATGCGCTACGCAATCCCCGGAAGATATTCTTTCCCAGATCAAAGCCTCCAAGCTACGGGGACGGGGCGGGGCCGGTTTCCCCACGGCCATGAAATGGGAATTCTGCGCCAAGGCCCAAGGGCCGGAACGCTGCGTGGTCGCCAATGCCGATGAAGGCGAACCCGGCACCTTTAAGGATCGGGTGCTGCTCACCGAACGGGCAGAACTCCTCTTTGAAGGCATGGCTATCTGTGCCTATGCGGTCGGGGCCACAACCGGTTCCCTGTATCTGCGCGGAGAATACACCTATCTCAGGGAATATCTGGAACAGGTGCTGGAGCAGATGCGCGCCGATAACCTGCTGGGTAAAGATATTGCAGGCAAGGCAGGCTTTGATTTTGACATCCGGGTGCAGCTGGGCGCTGGCTCTTATGTCTGCGGCGAAGAATCCGCCCTGCTGGAATCTGCTGAAGGCAAACGGGGCGAGCCAAGAAACCGCCCTCCCTTCCCGGCCCAAAGCGGTTACCGGGCAATGCCCACGGTCATTGATAATGTGGAGACCCTTGCCTCGGCAGCCCAGATCATTGATAAGGGGGCTGACTGGTTCAGCAATATGGGCACTGAGGAATCCACTGGCACCAAGGTGCTGTCCATCTCCGGAGACTGCGACCGGCCCGGCATCTACGAGGTCGAGTTTGGTATCACCATTGGTGAACTGCTGGATATGGCCGGTGCCAGAGATCCACAGGCCGTGCAGGTGGGTGGCCCTTCCGGGCATTGCCTCAATGCTGACGCCAGGGACACCATGATCAGCTTTGAGGGCTGCTCCTCAGCCGGTGCAATCATCATCATTGGAAAGCAACATGATCTGCTGGCCATTATTGATAATTTTATGGAGTTTTTCACGGACGAGTCCTGCGGCTCTTGTGGCCCCTGCCGGTCCGGTACCTGGATGTTGCGCAATACCCTGCGCCGCATCAGGCAGGGTCAGGGCACGCGGGAAGATCTCACATCCATGCGCCAGTTGAGTGAAGTCATGAAAAAAACCACCAAATGTGGTTTGGGCCATACTGCGCCCCATCCTATCCTCAATACTATGGATAATTTTCCCCATCTCTATGAGGCCCTGATCCCTGAACAGAGTGATATCCGGGTCTTTGACCTGGAGGCTTCGATCAAGGCAGCCAATGCTGCGGTGGGCAGAACATCAGCGTCCAAGGAGACCAGGGAGAAAGAGGAGGAACAGTTATGAGTGAAACGATTGAAACATCAAGTGAGACAATTACCCTAACCATTGACGGACAGGAAATCCAGGCAAAGACAGGCCAAACCATCCTCCAGGCTGCCTGTGAAAACGGTATATATATTCCCACCCTTTGCGCCCTGCATGCAGACAAGGAAAACGGGCTGAAATCGGATATTGCCCCAGGAACCTGCCGCATCTGCACGGTCAGGGTGAACGGTCGTACTATGGCGGCTTGCACCACCCCGGTTGCCCAGGATTATATTGTGGAGAATGACACCGAGGAACTCAACGACCTGCGCAAAACCATTGTCGAGCTGCTCTTTGTTGAGGGCAATCATTTCTGCCCCTCCTGCGAAAAAAGCGGCTCCTGCGATCTCCAGGCCCTGGCCTATCGCTATCAGATGCTCTCGCCCCGATTTCGCTATGCCTTTAGCTCCCGTGAGGTCAATGCCGAGTCTCCTAAACTCCTTTTTGACCGCAACCGCTGTATCCTCTGCCGACGTTGCGTACTGGCTATCACGACCGAGGACGGGAAACAGCTCTTTGGCTTTACCAAGCGAGGGGATAAAAGCGGGATTATCATGGATGAAGAGCTGGTCAAAAACATCTCGGAAGAGCAAGCCCAACAGGCTATGCACATCTGTCCGGTAGGAGCGATCATCCGCAAAGAAAAGGGCTTTGACACCCCCTTTGGTCAGCGGAAATACGATCATAATCCCATCGGTTCGGAGACGGTCTGCACAACCTGCAACGGAGAAAAATCATGAAGAAACCGATTATTGCCACTGCTTCCCTGGCAGGCTGCTTCGGCTGTCACATGTCTTTTCTTGACATAGATGAACGCATTCTTGATCTTGTCGAGTTGGTTCACTGGGGCAAAAGCCCGATTAACGATATCAAGACCTTTGAGCAGGACTGTGATATCGCGTTGATTGAAGGCGGATGCTGCAATGATGAGCATATCCATACCCTGCGCGATTTCCGCAAACATTGCCGTATTCTGGTGGCCGTGGGCGAATGCGCCATCATGGGCGGATTACCAGCCATGCGCAATAATATTCCCATCCAGGAATGTTTGGAAGAAGCCTATCTGAACAGTCCGTCCACGGCCCAGGCAAACCCGGAGCAAATTCTGCCCAACGATGCAGAACTGCCTGCGTTGTTGGACAAGGTATATCCCTGTCACGAGATTGTGAAGATGGATTATTTCCTTCCCGGCTGCCCACCCAGGGCTGATCTGATCTACGGGGCATTAACTGCCCTGGTCACTGGTCAGGAAGCGAAACTCCCCTATGAAGTCATTAAATTTGATTAAGCAACCCAGGAATCGGAGCTGATAAACCATTATGGCACAAAAAATTACCATTGAACCGGTCACCCGGGTTGAAGGGCATGGCAAGGTCACCATTCATCTGGATGATAACCAGCAGGTGACAGAAAGCAGGTTGCATATTGTCGAGTTTCGCGGCTTTGAACGTTTTGTCTGTGGCCGCCCCTTTTGGGAGGCACCGGTACTGGTCCAGCGACTCTGCGGCATTTGCCCGGTCAGTCATCATCTGGCTGCGGCCAAGGCTATGGACATGATTGTGGGAGCCGGAGCTGGCAACGGCCTGACCCCGGTGGCAGAGAAGATGCGTCGCCTCATGCATTACGGCCAGATCTTTCAATCCCATGTCCTCCACTTCTTCCATCTGGCCTCGCCGGACCTCCTTTTCGGTATGGACGCTGATCCTGAGAAACGCAATGTGATCGGGGTTATTATGGAGCACACCGAGCTGGCTAAACAGGCTGTGCTCATGCGTAAATACGGGCAGGAAATCATCGCGGCCACTGCTGGCAAGAAAATCCACGGCACCGGTGCTATCCCCGGCGGCATTAATAAAAATCTCAGCCTGGAAGCTCGGGACGCCTTTCTCAATGGCATCAACAGCAATCCTGATCTCTCTGCCGACAAGATGATAGAGTGGTCAGAAGCGGCCATTGCCCTGCTCCTTGATTATCACAGCAGCCATACCGAGTTTCTGGACGGCTTTGCCGCCTTTCCCTCCAACCACCTGTCGCTGGTTCGCCCGGACGGGGCACTTGATCTCTATCACGGGGTTCTGCGTGCTGTTGATCCAGAAGGCAAACGGATCGTCAATGATGTGGACAGCCGGGATTATCTGGATGTGGTGGCGGAAGAGGTTCGTTCCTGGAGCTATATGAAGTTCCCGTATATTAAGGAACTGGGGCCGAAGGACGGTTGGTACCGGGTTGGTCCGCTGGCCCGGCTCAATGTCTGCGACTTCATCCCCTCGCCCAAGGCCCAGGCGGCCTTTGAGCAGTTCCGCGCCTACACCAAGGGCAAGCCCAATCATATGAGTATGCATTACCACTGGGCACGCCTGATCGAGACCCTGCATGCGGCGGAGATGATGAAGGAGCTGCTCCTTGACCCGGATCTCCAAAACACCGATTTGGTCACCAAGGGTGAGCGATGCGGTGAGGGTATCGGGTTGCTTGAGGCACCCCGAGGCACCCTGTTCCACCATTACCAGGTCAATAAACAGGATCTGATCACCATGTGCAATCTCATTGTCTCAACCACCAATAATAACGAACCCATGAACCGGGCCGTCAATGCGGCAGCTGTTGCTCAGATGACCGGCAAGGCTGAAATCACCGAGCCGATGATGAACGCGGTTGAGGTGGCCATCCGCGCTTATGATCCCTGCCTGAGCTGCGCTACCCATGCCATGGGCCAGATGCCCCTGGAGGTCACCCTCTACGATGCCGCAGGAGCTGTCCTTGATCAGCAAAGGAAGGGTATGTGAGATCGCCCTCTGCGTCTACTAAGGTGCTGGTCTACGGATTCGGCAATCCGGGCAGGGAAGATGATGGGGCCGGTGTTGCCCTGGCAGAACGCATCCGGGCAGCAGCCCTGCCCGGCGTGACCACGGACAGTAATTATCAGCTCAATGTGGAAGATGCCCTGCTCCTCAGCGAGCATGATATCGTCATCTTTGCCGATGCCACCCATAACCCGGTTGATCGCTTCAGCTTTTACCGACTGGAGCCTGATCCCTCTGTTTCCTTTACCACCCATGCCATGTCGCCAGGCGCTGTGCTGGCTCTCTGCTCCCAGCTCTATGGAAAGACCCCACCCGCCTATATGCTGGAAATAGGTGGGGTATCTTTTGCGTTGCAGGAGGGGATGACGGCTGAGGGGGCGGAGAATGTGGGGGCGGCAGGGGATTTTTTGTTGGAGTTGCTGAGGGAGCCGTGCCTTGATAGTTCTCTCTTGACATGGATACGGCATTGCCGTAATAATAAATAGTATGCTTTTTATAGAGACCTCAATTTTTACTCAATATATTCTGGAATACCTTTCCGATGACGAGTATTCCGCTCTGTAACTTTTTCTCAAAGAACACCCTGAATCGGGCAAAGTTGTCCCTTCGGGAGGCGGGGTAAGAAAATTGCGCTGGGCTGCGAAAGGACAGGGGAAGAGAGGTGGACTTCGGGTCATCTATTACTGGAAGAAATCCGAAGATGAAATCTGGATGCTGACTGTATATTCCAAAAATGAAAAAGAAAATATCCCCGCTCATATCCTTAAAAAAATTGTACAGGAGATCAAAAATGGGTGAAAGAAATATAGGGCTTGAGATTCTGGAGGGAGTGAAAGAAATCAAAGAATACAAGAAAGGGAATCTTTCCTTGAGAACCTCCCGGCTGTCCGAACCTTCTCCACCGCGAACAATCAGGGAGAAGCTGCAGCTCTCACAGCTTGCTTTTGCAAATTTGATGGGGGTCAGTGTCAGGACGCTGCAGGATTGGGAACAGGGCAGGAGAAATCCTAAAGGCCCGGCCAAATCTTTGCTGAGGATAGCGGAACAAAACCCGGATGCCTTTTTAACCGTCTCCTGAATGCTGTTGTTGATGCTACTGTATATCCTTCATGCTATGAAGGCGGCTGGCAATTGGATTAAGACATTAAAACTGGTGGAAAAATATTTTGATGCATTTTTATATGTCACTAACTGGGAAACACATCAGCTTCTTTTGAGGATTCCACGAAAATTAATAGATTTGGCTCTGGCAAGTAAATATTGCATCGGAGACAGTTGGACTATCTATAAAAAGGGAGATTACCTGATCTTTGATTTTACATCTGAAACCGAAGATTATGATTTAGCTAACCTATAAATCTTTCTTACATTTTTCGGTAAATCAGGGACACACGTTAAACCATAAAACAAAAAGGTATAAATATGCATCGTGACAGCAAGGTAATCGGCTATTTCGCTTACAAATCAAAAACAGAAGTCATGTGCGATGGTGATGCTTGCGTAATCTCTGGTTCAGAACAAGAGATGAAAAACTTCATAAATTTTGTATCACCAGAATCTGCAAAGAAAACAACAATAAAGAAAACCAGATTTGGTGAAATAGTCAATGGAATAAAACGGGGTGCCGCATATGCTTTCGACGAACAGTCATATAATCGTTTTTACCCTCTTGCTAATGAAGTAGGTTTTAACCTAAAAGAAGAGAGTTTTTCAGGTGAAAGCGAAACCGGGTTCCACTTTGTAACGATCATCAGGGAGTCACAGGACAGAATCAAGTGATCAGAAAACCAGATCCTGTCCTGTAAATAAGAAAACAACAATCAGGCCGAGCCAGAACAGCAATCCTGGGAACAAGAATCCTGAGAAGCCTCTGCTTGAGGCTTTTTCAAGACCGACATAACCGCTGCCAGCTCCATCAGGATACCAAGCCCTTCCTGTACTTCCGGGCGTTTCATAGCAGACATCATGCCAAAAACACCTTTGACCGGTTTGACTTCGTCAAGGTCAATTGCCTTAACCCTGGTGCTGACCCGCTCGCCGATCTCCATCATCTGGCTAAAATCATCAAACAGACCACGTTGCTTCAGGGCTTCCAGACGTTCAACCATTTCGTCAACCACAGGCCCACTCAACTCAGCTACATCCCGTCTCATGTCCATAAAAGAACTGAGCAGCTTCATCATCTCGGCCATATTCCCCATATTAACGATAAACTGCCTGAGCAACTCCTGCAGATTTTCGCCATCAAAGCCCTGGAGAGCTGTGTGCAGGCGAAGGGCCAGCTCTTGAAACATATCGTTGCCGTACGGCTCAAAATCCCTTTTAAAATCCATAATACTGTTCAGGCTTTTAAGGGCTTCAGTAATATTTTTACTGGAAGCCAGAGACTGGCCCACCATCTCTCCGACATCTTCCAGGTCAACATTTTTATCCAGACCACTCAGACGGGCTGTGGCCTCATGAACCATGGAGTGAACCAGGGGCTCCAACTCCTGCTTCAGCTCCGCATAGGGTCTGACAGCACGTTTGGCTTCCCGCACTTCCTCGGTAAGTTCATCAAGGCGGGCGAGAATCTTCTCTTCATTGGTCATGATGCTCTCCCTTATTCCTGAACCTTACCCGCAAGAGACATCTGAGCCTCAAGCGGCAATTCCTCACCAGTCAGCAGTTTATTCCAGTATACCCATTTGAACATCATTTTGCCCCAATGATTGGCCTTGGTATCACCAAGGAGAGTAAAGGGTCCCAGGCCGGGCAGGGGAAATTTACCAGGAAGCGGCTCGTACTCATAGTTGAAGTCAATGAGTGAGGCCTTACCAAAGCCGGTTTCAATAAAGCAGTTGGAATGACCGTCATAATCGGGCCGAACCGGCTCATCATTGATCTCGCGCATGAAATTTTCTATCATGATCTCGGCAGAGAAATGGGCTACAGAACCGGCCTTGGAGGTGGGAATGGTTGTGTTGTCGCCAAGGACATACATATTTTTATGGTGTTCCGCCTGCAAGGTATGGTTGTTCGTTTTAACGTATCCCACTTCATCCATCGCAACCCCGGAATTGACCAGATAGCGGGCCCCCACATTGGGTGGAATGGAAACAAGCAGATCCCACTCAATTTCATCACCAGCTGCCGAGATCAGCTTGTTGTCGTTGCAGTCAACTTCGGCAAGGATAAAATCGGCAGTGACCTTGATGTTCTTTTCGTGCATCATTTTGGTAAAATAGGCAGATGCCTTGGGCTTGGTAAAAGCACCGGTCATAGGGGTGACAAACTGGATTTCAATATCATCACGAACCCCTCGCTCGGTAAAGTACCAGTCAGCAAGATAGACAAATTCCAACGGAGCAACAGGGCACTTATAGGGGAATTCCGCAATATCCAGCACCATCTTGCCGCTCTTAAAGCTGCGTAGTGCCTTTTCCAGCTTTGTCGCTCCTTCCAGGGTGTAAAAATCAAAAATCTTGGTATGCCAACCGTCCATCATGCCCGGAACTTCTTCCGGAGCAAGGCCGACACCGGAACAAACAATGACTTTGTCGTATTCATATTTCCCTGCTGTGGTCTCAACGACTTGCGTCTCTGTATCAACACCGACAATCTCATCAATGACAAAATTAATGCCCTTGCCGATAAACTCACTGCGGGTGCGAATAATCTCTTCGGGCTTGTACATACCAAAGGGAATAAAGATCAGGCCAGGCTGATAAATATGCCTATCATCTTTATCTATAATGGTGATGGACCACTCTTCACGGTCCAGCTTTTTGCGCAGGTTGTTAGCAACCATTGTTCCTGCACAGCCCGCTCCAAGAATAACCAATTTCTTCATCGTTCCTCTCTCCTTTGAGACGTTTGTTCACTGGCCAATAGGGTTTTGGCCTCTTTTTGACTACCTTTGGAAACAGGGAATGAGAATATTTTTATCTCTCAAGGCCTGGATCAACGTCCTGATCAAAAATCAGGATCTAAAAACTAGAAAATTAGATAAGAGGTACCACAAAGTGCATTTCAGGTCAACAGGTGTTTTGAGCTTTTTTATACAATTACAAACAGTGCAAACCCAACTCTTCAATAAATGGTGTGAACTGATGATAGGGGGGTTGGGGTTGACATCCCCTGCACATGGCTTTACATTGCTCCCGCATAAGCCCCTGACATCGGGAATTCAACCAACCCCAGCCCAGTAGCAGATACCATGCCCTCCATACCTTTTCCTTTTATCGCTGACCTCCACATCCACTCCCTCTACTCCCGCGCCACCAGCAAGGCCAGCAACCTGCATGGTCTGGCAGCCTGGGCCGCCATTAAGGGTATCGACCTTATTGCCACCGGCGATTTCACCCATCCGGGTTGGTTTGCCCATCTGGTTGATAACCTGGAACCCGCAGAGCCGGGCCTCTTTCGCCTGAAGAAACAGCCCGACTTTGCCGAGCTGGCCTCTATTCTGCCACCGGGTGTCCAACCGGACTGCTCAAAAATTCGTTTCCTCCTCAGTGCTGAGATCAGCTCCATCTATAAACGAGGCGGTAAGGTGCGCAAGATCCATAACCTGCTCTATGTACCGGATCTGGAGGCAGCCCGCCGGATCAATACTGTGCTGGCCGGAATCGGTAATCTCCATTCTGACGGACGCCCTATCCTTGGCCTGGACTCCAGGATCCTTTTGGAAATCCTGTTGGAGCAGGCCCCGGAAGGCTTTCTGGTGCCTGCCCATATCTGGACTCCCTGGTTTTCCCTGTTTGGATCCAAATCCGGCTTTAATGCTATTGAGGAATGCTTTGACGACCTGAGCAGCGAGATCTTTGCCCTGGAAACCGGTCTTTCTTCTGACCCGGTGATGAACCGCTATATCTCGGCCCTGGATCGCTTCTCCCTGATCTCCAATTCAGACTGCCATTCTCCATCCAAGCTGGGCCGGGAGGCCAATATTTTTGCTACCGAACGCAGTTTCCCTGGCCTCAAGGAGGCCATGCGTAATCCAGTTGATGCAAGCGGCGAGCAACGTTTTCAGGCCACTGTGGAATTCTACCCGGAAGAAGGTAAATACCATTGTGATGGCCACCGCAAATGCGGGGTCTGCCTGGAACCAGCCCAAACCGTGGAAGCCGAGGGCATCTGCCCGGAATGCGGCAGGCCCATGACCATTGGGGTGCTGTATCGGGTTATGGAACTGGCAGACCGGAAAAAACCAGTCTGGCCCAAGGGATCACCAGCTGTCCACAGCCTGATTCCCCTCCAGGAAATGCTGGGCGAGCTTTTTAACTGCGGACCCGCCACCAAGAAGGTGAACACGGTCTATGGCAAGCTGATCAATAGCTTCGGCTCAGAATTTGGAATCCTGCTGGAGACCCCCGTAGAGGAGCTGAACACGGCCTCGCCCTTGCTGGGCACGGCGATTCAGCGGGTACGAGAGAACAAGGTCATTCGTAAACCCGGCTTTGACGGTGAGTTCGGAGTGATCCGGGTCTTTGAAGAGGAAGAGCGGGACCAGCTGGCAGGTCAGCTCAATCTCTTTGGTATGACCCCGGCTAAGGCCCGCAAGAAGTCCCCTGTAAAGAAGGTGATCAGGTGGAAAAAGAGCCAGGTACGTCCTATGCAGGCCAAGAGGGAACTCAACCTGGAGCAACAGGCTGCCGTGGACAGTCTGGCCCCTCGGATCATTGTTCAGGCCGGACTAGGTACAGGTAAAACCCATACCCTGGTCCAGCGGATGAATCGCTTGCTGGGATCAGGACAGCAGGCCATTACCGTGATCACCTTTACCAATAAGGCTGCAAATGAACTCCAGCAGCGGCTGGCTTTGCTGGACCCGAAAAAATGCGGGGAAAAGAGCAAGGATAGCGGCCCCCCTTGTGTCCGAGTGGATACCTTTCATGGCTTCTGTGTCCACTGGCTGTGCAGTCATGATCCTGCCCTCCAGTTAGCTGGTCCAGAGATGCGGACCTGGATCTTCCGAAAACAATACCCGCAACTCTCTGAGCAGGAACGGAGGAAACTCCGGCGTGAAGCGGGCCTCTTTTTGGCTGAACAAAGGATGCTGCCAGAGCCGATTGCCTGCCCGGAAACCCTGCGCCCATATTTTGCGTACCTCCGCGAGCATAGCCTGCTGGACCTGGACGAAATTGTCCCGGCCTGCACTACCCTGCTTCATAATGATAAAAATTTCAGCGAAGAACTACGTGCAGCCACAGTCCATCTGCTGGTGGATGAGTTCCAGGATCTCAATGCGGCCCAGTATGAGTTGGTGCGCCTGCTGGCAGAGACAGCCACGGTCTTTGCTATTGGCGACCCGGATCAGGCTATTTACGGGTTTCGTGGCTCCCGGCCTGCTTGGTTTCAGCATTTTATCACGGAGCAGGAACCCGAATTCCATCAGCTGGCAATAAACTACCGGAGCGGGGCGGATATTCTCCAGGCCGCAGGAGCGGTAATTACAGCCAATCACGTTGATGAAGAGCAGGAAACAAGGACAACCGCAGTCTCAGAGCATCCGGGCACTATCTTCCGCTATCTTGCCCCTCATGCCAAAGCAGAGGCCAACTTCATTGCCGGGCAAATCCAGCAGCTCATCGGCGGCACCTCCCATCGGGAGATTGATCAAATTCTCGGTAACGAAGGCGGCTTAGCTTTATCTGAAATTGCAGTGCTCTACCGGACAGCCCGTCAGGCCGAAACTATTGCCCAAGCCCTGGCTGAACGCACCATTCCCTGTCAGGTGGTTGATGTCCAGCCCTTTTATCAGCGCAGGGAAAGCAAGCAGCTTTATTACTGGATCCTGCTGTCTACGGACCACATTGATGCAGCAGAACTGCTCTTTTTGCTGGCTCAGGAAAAGGGCATCGGTGCCAAGGGGATAACTGCTGCTGAGGCCGTGCTCAGTGCAGAAAAGAAGGGGGCGCCATTGGACACTCTTGCTGCCAACGCAGCTGACCTGCCTAAAAATCTGCAAAAACGAATTGCTGCCTTTCAGGAACTTGCATCGCAAATGATACAACAAAAAACTGCTGCCAAGGCTGTAAATCTGCTCTGTGAAGAGTTTCAGCTCAACCGGGATGATCCAGACCTGGTTCGCTTTTGCCAAATGGCTGCCTCTGCATCTTCCCTGTCTGCCTTTGCTGACCATCTGCGCAAGCATCAGGATAACCTGATTTATGATGGACGAGCCGAATCCGTACTGTTGGCTACCCTCCATGCGGCCAAAGGGCTGGAGTTCCGAGCTGTGTTTATGGTGGGTTGTGAAAATGGGTTGCTCCCCTTGACTTCCCGGAGCGAGCTGAGCAAGGAAGCGGAACTGGAACATATCCAGGAGGAACGACGTCTTTTCTTTGTCGGCATGACCCGGGCTGCGGAAGTGCTCTATCTCACCGGAGCTAAGGAACGACTGGGCTTTTCCGGGCTTGAGCAGCGCACGCCCTCCCCTTTCCTGAGTGAGATTCCACCTGAACTTTTACAGAATCCTTTGATTTTGCAGAAGCAACGAAAGAAAAAACGTACTGGGAAACAGTTGAGTTTGTTTTAAAAATATGGTAGTTACAAATGAGCAGGCCGGAATAATAGAATATGCAGGTTGGTTGAGTAGAGATCACAGGATGGAAACAAAAAATCAGTAAAGGAGATCAAGATGAGCAATCAGGAGTTCCTGCAAAAAATTGAAGTGAACGGCACATCGTACAGCCTGTATAATCCCAAGCTACTCGTCAATAAGGGCGTAAATATTGGCCGATTGCCTTTCTCCATCCGGGTATTGGTAGAGAACATTCTCCGGAAGATGAACGGCACCACCGTGACTGAGCAGGACCTGGAGCAGATCAGCAACTGGAAGCCTTGGTACATAGATCCGGTGGAGATCCCCTTTCATCCTGCCCGTGTCCTGATGCAGGACTTTACCGGGGTTCCGGCAGTAGTCGATCTGGCTGCCATGCGGGATGCGATCAAGGCACAGGGAGGTGATCCTCGGAAGATCAACCCGCTGATCCCGGTGGACCTGGTAGTGGATCACTCTGTGCAGGTGGATCATTACGGGACAGCACAGGCATTGGAACAGAATGTGGTCAAGGAGTACCAACGCAATAACGAACGCTATGCCTTCCTCAAGTGGGCCCAGCATAACTTTGACAACTTCAGGGCCGTACCACCCAACTCTGGTATCTGTCACCAGGTGAACCTGGAATACCTTGCCAGCATCATCATGCAAAGGCAGCAAGGGGATTCCCTGCTCCTCTACCCAGACAGCCTGGTGGGCACAGACTCGCACACCACCATGATCAACGGGGCCGGGGTCATGGGCTGGGGCGTAGGAGGCATTGAGGCCGAGGCCGTCATGCTGGGCCAACCCTACTTCATGTCTATCCCCGAGGTGGTTGGCGTACATATGACGGGCAGGCTCAGGCCTGGGGTCACCACCACGGATCTGGCCTTGACCGTGACCCAGATCCTGCGCGAACAAAAGGTAGTGGAAAAGTTTGTTGAGTTCTTTGGTGAAGGCAGCCAACAGCTTAATGTTATGGATCGGGCCACCATAGCCAATATGAGTCCTGAATACGGGGCCACCATGGGCTTCTTCCCTGTGGATGAACACACCATCCAGTACCTGAAAAGGACCAATCGGGCAGAGCAGGCCCGCATCACAGAGGCCTATACCAAGGAAACCGGCCTGTTCTATAATGGCTATGAAATACCAGAGTACAGCAAGATCATTGAGCTTGACTTGGGCAGTGTTGAACCCTGCCTGGCTGGCCCATCCCGCCCCCAGGACAGGATTCCGGTCAGGGAGCTGAAAGCCACAGTCACGCCTGCTGAAGAAAAAACCGTTGCCCTGCGCATTGATGACCAGGAGATCGCCCTGCGTAACGGCAGCATTGTTATTGCAGCGATTACCTCCTGCACCAACACCTCCAATCCCTTTGGCCTGATTGGTGCGGCCCTGTTGGCAAAAAAGGCGGTTGCTTGCGGCCTCACGGTGCCAGCCCATGTTAAGACCTCGTTTACCCCAGGCTCCACAGTGGTTGCAGACTATCTCCGCAAGGCTGACCTCCTTTCGCCTCTGGAGCAACTGGGCTTTCATATTGCGGCCTTTGGTTGCACCACCTGCATTGGCAACAGTGGGCCTCTGCACCCGGATATTGAACAGGCTATTACAGACAATGGCCTCTCTGTGGCCGCTGTCCTGTCAGGCAACCGTAACTTCGAGGCCCGGATCCACCAGAAGATCCAGGGGAACTTCCTGGCCTCGCCCATGCTGGTTGTGGCCTTTGCCCTGTGTGGTCGGATTGATGTGGATATGGAGAAGGAGCCTGTTGGCCTGGATGGCAACGGCAACCCGGTGCTGCTTGCTGATCTCTGGCCGGATGCGGCGGAGATAGAAGCCCTTATCAGCCAGCATCTCAGTGCAGAGCTTTTTCAGCACAACTATGCAGGTATCTTTGAGGGGGATACACGCTGGCAGGCCATGCCCGTGGCAGAAGAGACCACCTTTCCCTGGGATGCTGCGTCCAACTATATCAAGAACCCGCCCTATTTCACAGCATTCCAGCAAGAGACCAGTTCAGGGGAAGACAGTATCACGGCACGGGCTTTGCTCCTGCTGGGTGACTCAGTGACCACTGATCATATCTCCCCGGCCGGAGCAATCCCGGAGACATACCCGGCAGGCCGGTATCTCCTGGGACAGGGTGTCAGTACCAGGGAGTTTAATTCCTACGGGTCACGACGGGGCAATCATGAGGTCATGATGCGGGGCACCTTTGGCAATATCAGGATAAAGAATCAACTGGTTGCGCCCAGGGAGGGAAGCTTTACCCGCAAGTTCCCAGAAGACGTGGAGATGTCGGTGTATGATGCAGCAATGCAGTACCAGGAGGAAGGAACATCGCTGGTGGTGTTAGCTGGTAAGGAATACGGCACAGGCTCTTCCCGTGACTGGGCTGCCAAGGGCACCCAGCTTCTTGGGGTCAGGGCGGTTATTGCAGAGTCCTACGAACGCATCCATCGCAGTAATCTGGTGGGCATGGGGGTGTTGCCGCTTCAGTTCAGCCAGGGGGAAAGTTGGCAGGAACTGGGCCTGGACGGCTCAGAGGTCTTTACCCTGAACGGACTTGCTGCTCTGGAACCAGGAAAGGAGCTTGAGGTGCAGGCTGCAAAGGCAGATGGGAGCATAGTTGTCTTTACAGCCCTGGTCAGACTGAACACCGATATTGAGGTCAGCTATTACCGACACGGAGGCATTCTCCCCTATGTGCTCAGGGCCTTAATGGCTGAGTAGGGGCACAGCATGCCGTGCCCCTACGGTGGATCCTACTGGTTCTCCTCAATGAACTGGCAGACCTCCGGGCTCAGGCCCAATGCCGTACCCAGCTCATCAAACCACTGCCGCTCGCTCTCTGTATCAATATTCACTGCTGATGCAGCAACAGCATACATAGCCTGGCCCAGACGGATATCTTCAATGCCTTGAGTCAAATCAGCAATACTGCGGGGATGATGTAATTCTTCCAGGAGAAACATCTTCTCTTCCTGAGCAAGCTCAACATCACGCAGACGATCAAGGATTGCCTTTTCTTCCTCACTATCAAGGGTTCCATCTGCATGGGCCGCACCCACCATGACCTGAATCAGGCGACAGGCAACGTCCTGTTCACTGAGTCCGGTGTGCACTGGTTCCATTGCAGGTTCTACAGCAACAGGCTCTTGTTGAGCAGGACTCGTACCCTGTGCCTGTTGCATATGACTCGGAGGGGGTGGGGGCGGAGGAGGAGCAGTTTGGGTCGGGCCTGCCGGACCTGCTGGTGCGTAAGAGGGCTGGGAGTACTGAGCACCCATTCCTCCAGCTGTCTGCCGCTGTTTGGCCTGTTGACCTGTTCGATAGATCTCATAAGCCCCTACACCCAGACCAATGGCTGTGAGCAAGCCCTTGCCAGAGGTCAGGTTACCTGTTAGGTTACCAAGCAAGGAACTCTTACCCTGATGTGAGGAGCTGTGGTGCTGAACATATCCCTTTTTTCCCTTATACTTTTTTTTATGTTTTTTGTATTTCTTTTTAAAATGTTTCCCGCCCGAACCCGTGGCTTCATGCAATAACTTACCCAGCAATTTTTCAACGTCCATAAACTCTCCTGATAAGGATAAATATTCTGTTGCTGCCAACCTTGGACAAAAATAATTCCCAATGTCTCTCTGTTACCTTCAGATAGAATCAAGATCTATTGTACCTATTGCGTCATTGGAAGCAAGAAAAAATCCGAGTAATTTTTGAAAAAGCGGTATGTGTTCAAAGAAAAGCAATCAGTGTTGAGTAATACAAATCTGATCAATACAGATTATCCCTGAGTACAGGAAGAAAAATATTTCAACCGGTGACCTTACTGGCTTGAATCATATACGTAACATACAGGCTATGGGGGAACAGGATCATGAATATTTCATCTCCAGTCCCCTAACATTTTTTTTCTCCTGACCATCAATTATGTCAATATTAAAAAAAGTAGCTTGCAGGAAACCGTTTTTTTGCTACAGTAAAAATTTTGGCGGCAACTCAAGGCAACATTAAAAAACATTGGATAACAAAATGAATAAAGAGAGCCCGCTGCTTGCTGATGTGCGAGATCAACTTGCCAGAGAGGAAAAAAGCTGTTTATCTCCTTTGGCCTGCCTCAGTCAGGAGAAAATCCGCCGAACAAAAGAACGACAACAAGGCTATCGCCAACCCTTTGCAAAAGATGCTGACCGCATTCTTCATTCAAAAGCGTATACCCGCTATATTGACAAAACCCAGGTTTTTTCCCTGATTGATAATGACCATATCACCCATCGGGTTCTCCATGTGCAATTAGTATCCAGAATTGCCAGAACAGCAGGCCGTTTTCTCGGCTTGAATGAAGACCTGATAGAAGCCATTGCTCTGGGCCATGATATTGGCCATCCCCCTTTTGGACATGAGGGAGAACATATTCTTGATCGACTTTGCCAGGCCCACGGCTTACCTGGCTTTCGCCATAACATCCAGTCGGTTCATTTCCTTGACCGCATTGAAAAGCAAGGACGTGGCTGGAACCTAAGCCTTCAGGTGCTGGATGGAATTCTCTGCCATGATGGCGAGGCAAACCGTACAGCACTTGTGCCGGAACGATCACGAGAAAAGACCTTTTCTCATTTTGACCAGCTGCTGGAACAGGATGCCTTTTCAAAAAGCCTGGTTCCCATGACCCTTGAGGGCTGCCTGGTACGCCTGGCTGATACTGTGGCCTATCTCGGTCGTGACATTGAAGATGCTATAGAACTGGACCTTATTACACGCCAGGAAATCCCAGAGACCTGTGCTGAAATATTGGGCAAGAGCAACGGCACCATTGTCCACAACTTAGTCAGTGACCTGATTAGCAATAATCTGCACCTTCGTCAAAATACTCCTGGCCCTTGTTCTGATTGTATCGGATTCAGCGAACAAGTAGGTGATGCATTGCTGGAACTCAAAAAATTCAACTATGAGCGCATCTATCGTAACCCGCTCTTTAAACCGGATTTTAAGCGAATTCACAGCTGTTATGAACAGCTTTTCTCCTCTTATCTGGATCAGCTCGTTACAGATCCGTTGTCCCAAAAAACAGAGCGGAGTTTTGGGCATTCCATGACACATACCTATCGTGACAATCACGCACCGGCAGCTATTGTGAGAGATTACCTTGCTGGCATGACAGATAATTTTTTTCTACACCAGGCTGAACTGCTTGGCTGCGATGTACCGGAGAGAAGATGCATAAGTTAAAAGAATTTCTACCTGGCGAAAACACTGCTGTTATCATAACTGCCGCTGTTATCGGCCTGTTGGCAGGCGGTGTGATCATTATTTTTCGTGAATCAGTGGAACTGGTCCATAAATATATTTTTGAACTCGGTTCCGAGCTTCTCCATATTCATGAGGGAGGGTGGAACCGCCTCCTCCTTCCCCTGATTCCCATGTCTGGCATGATTCTCCTTATTCCTCTTTCTCTTCTTTTTCCTAAACAGGTGAACGGGTATGGTTTTACCAAATTTCTTCGTCGGGTCAACCTGGAGAACGGGGTACTTAATGCCCGAAATATTTTTATCAAAATAGTTGCCACAGCCATCACCATTGGCTCAGGGAATTCTGCTGGGGTGGAAGGCCCAACAGCTCAGATCGGTGGCGCATTAGGATCTCAGTTTGGCCAAAAACTGAGAGTCTCTGGAGCCCGAATGAAGGTTTATATTGCTGCTGGCAGTGCTGGTGCCATTGCAGGAATCTTTAACGCTCCTCTTGCTGGCATTTTTTTTGCAGCAGAAATTATCATGCTCGGTACCTATAAAATTTCTTCCTTTTCCGCCTTGGTAGTTGCTTCCGCTATGGCCACAGTGGTTTCACGAGCCTATTATAATAATGAGGCAATCTTTCCTATTCCAGACTATTATATGGTCAACCCAATTGTGGAAATCCCACTCTATGCCATCATGGCGCTTTTAATTGGGCTGTTGGCTGTGGCCCATATCCGTTTTTTTTATTTTCTCCGGGACTGGTTCCACAACCTCTCCCTTTCGGAGCAGATCAAACCTATTTTTGGGGCCTTTCTGGTAGGGAGTATGGGGATCATTTTTCCTCAGGTCATGGGAGATGGATATCATTATATTGCCGAAGTTCTGACTGGTGATGGGATCGTTTGGGTGATGTTGGCTCTGATCGCCTTAAAATCAATAGCCACTGCCATAACCCTTGGATCAGGAGGGGCTGGCGGTGTCTTTGCCCCTGCTCTTTTTATCGGAGCTGTTATCGGCGGGGCCTTTGGTGGTATTGTCCACACCCTGCTCCCCAACCACACTGCAACACCTGGGGCCTATGCCACAATAGGTATTGGTGCCTTTCTGGCAGCCTCAACCCACGCACCCATGACTGCGATTTTTCTGCTTGTCGAGATGACTGGTAATTATATGATTATTGTCCCGGTGATGCTGACCGCCATTATCGGAACAGTGACAGCGAAGAAATTTTACAGCGATTCTATTGATACTGTAGACTTTACCCGAGATGGAATTGATATCCATGAAGGAAGGGAAGTGGCTATTCTGAAATCCATCCCTGTGGGCAAGGCCATCAGTGAAGATGTTGATTTTATCAGCGAGACAGCTAATATTAATAATCTGCTGGACCTTTTTGCCCTTGCTAAAGATTCCCTCTATTTCCCAGTGGTTGATCATGAAGGCAAGATGGTTGGGGTCGTTTCCATGCAGGATGTTAAAACCATTCTTCAAGATGAAGAAAAACGCTGTTGCCATCTGGTTGGAGCTATTTGCAGTCGCAATGTTATCACCCTGACACCGGATCATAATCTTTTTGATGCAATACAGCTCTTTGATGTCAAAGGAATAGAAGAAATCCCAGTAGTAGAAACTATGAAAGAACAGTGGGTTGTGGGAAAACTGAAACGACGGGACGTAATTTCTGTTTATAATCACGAAGTGTTGAAGCGGGGAATCAGCGAAAAAGCCGAAGACATCAAACTGCTCTGTTCATCATCCTGATTTTAAATTGCATATTTGTTACCTCTCCCCTCAAAATAAAGGGGGGACTGGTTTTATATTTTTCATTATGAAATTAACCCTTTACTCCTTTGGTTTTAAACACGGATACCCTGATGCCAATATTGCCTGGGATGTCCGTTTTCTCCCCAATCCCTACTGGGAAGAGCACCTGAGGGAACATACTGGTCTGAAAGAGCAAATAGCTCACTATGTTCTGGATAACGCAACTGGTCAGGAATTTTTAAAACAGCTTGCCCCTCTGCTCATATTAACCCTGAACAGCCACAAAACAGGAGGACGCGAAGAACTCCGCTGCGCTATAGGGTGTACCGGTGGACGCCATCGTTCCGTTGCCGTGGTTGAATATCTTCGGGGAGTACTGACCGATATTCTCGGTAGAGAGGATGAGCTAACTGTGTATCATCGGGATATTGAGAAAAAGTAGAGTGTGAACAGCAAACAGGCTTATTATTATGCGGACAGAACAGCGTCAGGACTTCGACAGTCCGTGGAAGGAGGCTCTCGACGCCTATTTTCCCGAATTCATGGGTTTCTTCTTTCCAGATATTCACGCCGCCATAGACTGGTCATGCGGATACACCTTTCTGGACAAGGAATTCCAGAAGATCACCCGGGACGCAGCAACCGGACGACGGCATGTGGACAAGCTGGTTCAGATTTTCCTGATCAACGGAGGGGAAACCTGGTTGCTTATCCATGTTGAGATACAGGGACAGCCGGATACGGTTTTCCCGGAACG
The DNA here is from genome assembly GCF_052785085.1 of Candidatus Electrothrix sp. Taxonomy (NCBI): domain Bacteria; kingdom Pseudomonadati; phylum Thermodesulfobacteriota; class Desulfobulbia; order Desulfobulbales; family Desulfobulbaceae; genus Candidatus Electrothrix; species Candidatus Electrothrix sp. The sequence goes on along the minus strand of NZ_JALAAI010000022.1, from coordinate 13,849 downwards.
GATGTTTATTTACCATTATCGTATTCTTGACCGCTACAATAAAGATACGGTCAGCCTGGGTGTTTTAAGCGACCCAGATCCGGGATTTCGACCTGGTCCCCATGTTCGCGAACACTTTGGCTGCCGGACGGAATTTCATTTTCCGACCGTCAAGGTGCTGGATTACAAAGCAGACTGGGAAAAACTGGAGCGTTCGAAGAATCCCTTTGCTGTAGTGGTCATGGCCCATCTCAAGGCACAAGAGTTGGATCTCGGAAAAGGAGAGGAACGCAAGCAGTGGAAGCTCCGGCTGATACGCCTTCTTTACGAGTGCGGCTTTGAACGGAAAAATGTATTACAGCTGTTCCGCTTTATTGACTGGCTGCTCATGCTGCCGCCTGAACTGGAAAAAATATTTACAGAAGAAGTGCATAAGATTGAGGAGGAAAAAGACATGGAATACATCACCAGTGTGGAACGGGTTGGTATTGAGAAAGGGATTAAACAGGGGATGCTGCAGGGGATTGAACAGGGGATGCTGCAGGGAATCGAACAGGGAATCGAACAGGGAATGCTGCTGAATACAAGAGGCGTACTGCTTGAGGTACTTTCGCTCCGCTTTGGCCCGCCCACTGTTGATTTATGCGAACTGGTTGAAGGCATCACAGACTACGAAACCCTGAAGCGTCTACATCGCTCCGCTGTGCTGTGCAGCAGTCTTGAGGAGTTCAGGGCCGGGCTGGATCGAAAGGTGTAATTATATCTATATCCAAGAGTCAAATACGGAGCAATCTGTTTGTTATAACAATAATAATATATCTACTCAAGGAGGAATCACCATGAAAGAATTACTCAAAAACATGCTCTACACCAGCGTTGGAGCTGCTTTTCTTACCCGTGATAAGCTGGATGAAATTCGCAAAGAGCTGGTCGAACGGGGCAACCTAACCAAGGAAGAAGGCAAAGAATTTGTTGAAGATCTTCTCAAAAGATCAGATAGTGCCCGTGATCAGCTGGAAATCTGGCTTAACCGTCAGGTGGAAGAACGCATCAAAGGGTTGAATCTTGCCACAGCTGAGGAGCTTAATGAACTGCGCCACAAAGTTGAAGAGTTAGAGTCCGCATTACAAGCTGCTACCTTGAAGGACAAAGAAACACCCTCAACAGGCAATAACAACAAAAAAAATACGTAAAAATTAATGGTCAGTATCAGGAGACTTGGTGCCATTAACCGCACCTACCGACACCTTACCCGATACCGGCAGATCCTGCGGATCCTCTTTAAATACGGTTTTCATGATCTGGTTGATCATCTCCATATAGATCATTACCTTGAAACCGGGCTGCAAATGATCAACCGTAAGCCCCGTGAGCAGATTTTTCGCTATTCCCGACCGGAGCGTCTGCGCATGGGGCTGGAGGAATTAGGACCTACCTTTATCAAGCTTGGACAGTTACTCTCTACCCGGCCTGATTTCATTTCCCCTAATTATATTGAAGAGTTACGGAAACTTCAGGATAATGTTCCTCCTTTTTCCTTTCAGGAAGTTCAGCAAATATTTCGGGAAGAACAAGGTAAAGACCCCTCTGAAATCTTCACGGATTTCTTTGTAACCCCGCTGGCTGCCGCCTCTATTGGTCAAGTTCATCTTGCCCGCATCGCCTCAAAAACAGAAAAATCTTTGATACGCGATGTTGTTGTCAAGGTACAACGTCCAGGCTTAGAAAGCCTTATCTCTGTTGATCTGGAAATTCTCTCTCAGATCGCAGGCTTAATGGAAGATCATTTTGAGGAGGTTCAAGGTCATCAACCCACTGCCATTGTGGAAGAATTCGCCCTTAGTATTTCCAGAGAAATTGACTTTACTATTGAGCTCTCCAATATTCAGCATTTCTCCCGCCTGTTATCCGATAATCCAACTCTCCATGTGCCCGAGGTCTTTCCCGAGTTATCAACAGAACGTATTCTTGTTATGGAGCGGATCAATGGCATTAAGGCGTCCCATGTCTCTGACTTGAAAAAAAAAGGATATGATCTACGGCTGATTGCTGAACGAGGCGCCAACCTTGTAATGGAGCAAATTTTTGTTCATGGATTTTTTCATGCTGACCCACATCCAGGCAATCTTTTTATCTTACCAGGAAATAAAATCTGCTTTATTGATTTCGGCCAGATGGGAAGGCTCCTTTTAAAGGACAGGGAAAACTTTACAGATTTTGTTCTCAGTATTACCTCAGGAAAGGAAAGTGAGGTCGTTGATGGTATCCTGAAGATGACTGTGCATAAAAAAGAAATTGATCGGGATAAACTGGCGTTGGATATCAGTGACTTGACAGGACGCTACATGCATCTGCCCATTGGCGAATTAGAGGTGGAAAAAATACATTTTGAACTACTCAAGCTCCTGACCAAACATCGCCTTTTCTTAAAGCCTAATCTCTACCTCATGTTTAAGGCCCTGGCAACAGTGGAAGGAATTGGCACAATGCTTGCTCCAGAGGTTGAGCTGCTGACCTTGGCTGACCCCTTCATGAAAAAAATCAAGCTTGACAGGGTTCATCCACGCCGCTTGTTTGATGACTTTTCCACGACCAGTCACCAATACCTGAACCTTCTTCGTGATCTTCCTGGCGAAACCCGCAGTATCCTGGCCCTGCTTCGCCAAGGCGGAATGAAGTTGGAATTAAAACATCGCGGACTCCGTCCTCTGGAGCGGGCCCTGTATCGGGTTTCCAACCGCATAGCCTTTGCTATTGTCCTTGCTGCCCAGATTGTTGGCTCCTCACTGATTGTTCTTTCTGGCATTAAACCACACTGGCATGACATCCCTGTTATCGGTTTGGCAGGTTTTCTTATTGCCGGAATCATGGGCTTCTGGCTCCTGATTTCTATTCTTCGACAGGATAAACTTTGAAAAGAAACTCCACAAAAAACAAACGGAGATCCTGTCAAAATATGAGCCTAACCATTCTAGAACTCTTAAATTATAATTCTCATGCATGAGCCTCTAGATAATACGCATAATCATCACGTACCAGTCTACCAAGTAGCTCTTACTTCCCTGCTTTTTTCCGCTACTCTGCCTCTCTCTTTTATCTTTTTCTGTAAATTCTATCTGGACACATGGACTTGGTTCTACGAACCACTTCATTCCCTTATTGAATCACTTGGTTCATTTGCTGCTATCACCCTGGCTCTCTTTATCCTGATAATGCGGCGTAACCTGCAGCTTCGCCCGGGATATTTATGGGTTGCCAGTACCTTAATGGGGATGGGAGTACTTGATCTCTTTCACGCCAGTATGCCGCCAGGAAAAGTTTTTATTTGGCTTCATAGCCTTGCAACATTGCTCGGTGGCCTGACCGCTGCCTTGGTTTTGCTCCCTGAGCGTCTTGCCAGCATTCCTATACTGCAATTTTTACCTTGCGCAACAGGTGTGTGTAGCACCTTTATTGGAATACTTTCGTTTTTTTACCCCGAATATCTACCTGTAATGGAAAGGGAAAAAACTTTTTCACTGGCTGCCGACAGTATGAATGCAATAGGTGGTCTCAGTTTTCTCCTTGCTTGGTTCTATTTTTGTTTACGGGATTCAAAGGAACAACATCAATATGAAAACAATATACTTGCCAACTTCTTTCTTCTGTTTGCCATTGCAGCCTTATTGTTTAATTTTTCAATATTTTGGGGGGCGGAATGGTGGATTATGCATATTGTCCGACTCGTTGCCTACCTTGTTCTTCTTCGTTTTTTTCTTAAAATTTACAGCCGGGACATAGGGCATATAAGGAAAAGTCGAATTGAACTCAAAAAACGTACCCGTGAATTGCAACGAACCCAAAACTACCTCATTGATATTATCGAGTACTCTCCATCGCCTATCACATTAAAAGATATTACTGGAAAATTCATCCTTGTGAATCAAAAATTTAGCGATCTTTTTGCCTACTCAACAGATCAAATCGTCAATAAAACAGTGGAGGATATTTTTCCATCCGTAGCCGCACAATATCAGCAGGATGAGGATAAAAAAATAATTGAACACGGCAAGGCAACAGAGAATGAAGAAAAATATTGCTCTGTCACCAAAGAACTTACCTGTGATCCTGTTGAAAAAACACAAACATTCATTGTTGACCGCTTTCCACTCAGAGGACATAATAATACTATTTATGGAGTCGGAACCATAATGACTGATATTTCTCGTCGGAAAAAAGATGAAGCAAAGCTTAAATCAGCCTTACTTGAAAAAGAATCACTGCTCAAAGAGATCCATCACCGCGTTAAAAATAATATGCAGATTGTTGCCAGCCTCATGTTTTTACAAGCCCAGAGTATTGAAAATAAGGATGCCTTTGATATTCTCCAGGAGAGCCAGGATCGAATAAAAAGTATGTGCCTGGTCCATGAACTCCTGTATCAGTCCAGCAATCTGGCTAAAGTACCTTTTAAAAAATATATGGACCCTCTTGTCTGCTCGTTACGACAATCCTATAATGCCCATAATGTTCTGTTGCATATGAATGCAGAATCCATTGACCTTCCTGTTGATGCTGCTATGCCTTGCGGCTTAATCGTGAACGAGCTTGTCACCAATAGTTTTAAACACGCATTTACGGACAAAAATACTGGCGAAATAACCATTTCTTTTCTCAAAGACAAGACAAACTACCTACTTTCTGTTGCTGATAATGGTCCGGGATTTCCTAATGATTATGATTGGGATGCCCCTACAACCTTGGGTATAAATCTCATTCGTACCCTTTCAAAGCAACTGGACGCTGAATTAACCTTTGAAAACCATGACGGATTGACCTGCCGATTACATTTTTCTATCTGATGATCGTACCCTTACTGTGGCGCAGGAGTAGAAAAAATTCTCCTGTACAACGTACCCAATACGCAAAAAAGAGCGCTATGAGTGAGCCTGTTACTGAAAAAGAAAAAAAAATACGAATACTTGTAGTTGAAGATGAAGCGATTATTGGTATGGAGCTTCAGACCAGATTAATCCGACAGGGTTATGATGTTCCCTTTGTCATAGATACCGGTCCCAAGGCCATCAAAAAAGCCGGAGAGATGGAACCAGACCTGATCCTCATGGACATCTTCCTCAAAGGCGATATGGACGGCATTGAGGCCGCAGAAGAAATTCGTCAGAAATACGCCTTTCCAATAGTTTTTCTCACGGCAAATACAGATAAGCAAACCTTTGAACGAGCCAAACGATCAGCACCGCTTGGGTATATCCAAAAACCTTTTCAGGAAAATGTCCTTTTCTCTACCATTGAAATTGCCCTGTATAAGGGAAGAACAGAAAAAGAGCTGGATCTCTATCGGCATCATCTTGAAGACATGGTCCGGAAAAAAACCAATGACCTTGTCCACATTAATCAGGAGCTGATTGTTGCCAAAGAGGCTGCTGAAACTGCCAATGCAGCAAAAACAGAATTTCTGGCCAATATGAGCCATGAAATTCGTACCCCATTGAATATTATTTTGGGAAATATCCGTCTTGCCCTGGACACTTCATTAACCCAGGACCAGAGCCGTTTTTTGGCTGATGCCTACCAGTCTTCGGACTCCCTGCTCCATATTCTTAATGACATTCTTGATATTTCCAAGATGGAGGCACACCAACTTACAATAGAAAACGCCCCCTTTGAGCTACGCTCATCAATCCATCAGGTTATCAAACCCTTTCAACAGCGTGCGCAAAAAAAAGGTCTTGAATTCTCCATCCAGATTGAAAGCACCGTACCAGACAGACTGCTCGGCGACATTCAACGTATTGAGCAAATCCTCAGAAAAATTTTTGATAACGCGGTTAAATTTACGGATTCTGGAAAAATTAGTTTTGATATTGATGTGTCTTCAGAAAATGACCAGGGAGCAGTTATTCAATTCTGCGTAACAGATACAGGACCTGGCATTCATGATGATTTTAAAAATGATATTTTTCAGGGATTTAGCCAGGTTGACACCAGTATGACCCGGCGTTTTGGTGGGGTAGGCCTGGGCTTGACAGTCTGCGATAAGCTGATCAAGTTCTTAGGGGGAGAGATATGGTTTGAAACACATATTGATCAGGGAAGCAAATTCTGCTTTTCTTTATATTTTAAACGCCAACAGGATGCAATAAATAATGATTGCGTGGCCCCTCATAAGGATAAAGAGAAACAACTTGGTGTTAACCTGAATATTCTTCTGGTTGAGGATAACCTGTTTAATCAGCAATTAATTAAAACCGTCTTTGAACGAAACGGACACGTTGTAACAACAGCTTCTGATGGTCTGGAATGCCTGAAACTTTTGGTAGAAAATGACTACTCTGTTGTGGTCATGGACATCCAGATGCCAGTGATGGACGGTATTAAAGCAACCCAATACATCCGGGGCTGTGAACGTGGAGAACTCTACAGTAATGATCAGTACAAAGAGGAACTCCTCAGATTGCGGAGCCGTATTCAAGGAAAATACACGCCCATAGTGGCACTCACAGCCCATGCTATGTCTGAGGATAGAGAAAAATGCCTCAAGGCTGGAATGGACGATTATCTGACCAAGCCCTTTCGTCCTGATAAAGATTTTTCCGTGATCAAACGGGTTGCCCGGTGAGGAATCCTGAACAGCACAACAATTAACCATGGAGCATGGCCTGTTCCTGTTGCTCAAAATCTGCCATTGTGCCAACAGGGATGTCTAAAGCAAACCACACGCCCTGACCAGGCTGACTTTCGCAATACAAGGTGCCGTGATGACGATGAACAAGGTTATAGCTGATATACATTCCCAGCCCTGCCCCGGATCTCTTCCCGGAACCACGAGTTGTGGTATAAAAAGGCTCAAAAAGATGTTCCAGGGTTTCAGCACTCATCCCTTTACCATTATCCCGATACTCCAGATGAAAATTATCCAGAGTACTGCAGGAAATATGAATTTCTCCAGCCTGAGCACCATTATCAAAACCGTGAACAAGACTGTTATGGATCAGATTCACCAACACCTGCTCAATTATACCCGCAACAGAAATAATACGTAACTCTTCCGGGCAATGAACATGCACCGTAACCTGTGCTTGCTCAAGGAGCTTGTGCAGGCTGGTCAGGACATCTTCTATTAACTCCCGAACCCAAAAATGACGGAGTTCTTCAGAAGCCCGGTCAATGGATGAACGCTTAAAGCGCTGAACTAAATCAGCAGCCCGCCTGAGATTGGTCAAGGTCAGCCCTGTACCCTCTGTGATAATCTTCAAGGCTTCTTCCAGATCCTCTTCATCAACCTCTTCTGCTGTCAACATCCGGTTTACCTCGTTTGCAGCCTCCTGAAGTTGCGAAGCTGCGCCAACAGCAATACCAATGGGGGTATTAATTTCATGGGCAAAGCCAGCCACCAGCCGTCCTAATGAAGCCATTTTTTCATTAGCCACCAGATGATCCCTTGTCTGTTCAAGTTCCATCACCTTAGCATGGAGTTCCTGGGTACGCTGGGCTACTTTTCTGTCCAAATCATACAGGGTCGCTTCCAGTTCAGCCTCAACCTGTTTCTGTTGCGTAATATCAGTACTCACCTGCACCATACCGTCTCCTCTGCCTCCTGTGGCGACACGACTGAGGGTGAACTTACGCCAGCCCCGCATATTATCCAGTTTCAACTCTGTATAAGGAAGTTCCTCACCGGCCCGCAGAGCCTGGCACAAGAAACAGGATTCTCTACTCAGATAGACTGAATGAAACAGGGTATGACAATCTTTCCCAATCATTTCCGTCTCACTGAGACCGGTCTCCTGACAAGCGGCTTTATTCACCTGTCGCAATCTGCCTTCCTGATCCAATAATACCGTTGCCTGAGGTACAGCATTATAGGTACTTGAATCGCGTGCCATCACTGCAAACGGTTCATGCAGCGTTGTACGAATAATCGCCTCGTAAATGAGCCAAAACGAATACAATTGCAGAAAATGGCCAACCAGATTGGAGATCCCGTAGACGTCTGTATAAAAAGTAAAAACCAGATCAACACCCACGGTTAATGCGATTCCGATCATCATAATACGATAAATGCGAGGGGACAGGAGGGCACGACGTTGCTGTAACAGCAGGCCCGCACCAATTATGATTATAATGATAAAGTACTCACTGTATATCTTAAAAGGGGTGAGTCCTGTTCCCTCCAGATAGGCAACAGGGAATCGACCGCCTAAAATAAGGGTGATAAGAGTAAAACTGATAAGAGCCAGCACCAGCATGGCATAACTGCGGTTCAGAGAATAGGTCAGAAAAAAAGGCGCTGTGATCAGGAGCAGAGCTTCCAGATAACGTCCGGCTATCCAGAACTGCGTTGCGTGATTCGCACCGACCACTCCCGGAAAAACGTTCATCCCTTTGTACATAAGAGTATGAAAAAGACTCAATAAACCTACCCAGAAATACCCGCATCCTAAATACATCAAAAAATGATTGCGGGAAAAATTATAGGTATGCCAAGCCACTACGAACATCATCACTGCCACGATAATGGAAAAAAGCTCCACTAACGAATGAAAAAGAAGATAACTGTAGCGGCTGGTAAAAAAAAGAATAATACTGAGACTGGCCATCAGGGCAAAGCCAGGAATAAGATCATAAGGCAACAGGGTAAAAAAGTGGCAGAACCTATTCCGTTGTTTATGGGTCATTGCTGTGTTTTCCGGTGGGCATTCTTTCCTGTGTAACCGGCATAACTCCACGCTCTGCTAAACGGACAAAAGCGGCAACCACAGCCGGATCAAACTGCGTACCAGCGTTTTCCTGAAGATGAGCAAGGCAGAGTTCTGGTGCCCAGGCTTCCTTATACGAACGTTTATGGTAAAGGGCATCATAGACATCAGCGACCGAAACAATACGAGCCGCCAAAGGAATATCATCCCCCTTAAGTCCTCCTGGATAACCACTGCCATCCCAACGTTCATGATGGTTGAGAGCTATCTCACTGGCCAGCTGAAACCACTGATGCCTTTCCAGGATTCGCTTCCCAAGAGTTGTGTGAGTTCGCATGACAGCAAGCTCCTCCTCGGTCAGATCCCCCGGTTTTTGTAAAATAGCATCAGGAATACCCAGCTTACCAATATCGTGCAAAATACTTGCCTGGGCACAACTCCTGGCCTCTTCCTCTTTCATCCCCATATCCAAGGCCAGCAAACGGGTATATTCTGATATTCTATGGAGATGATCGCCGGTTTCCTGGTCCTTAAACTCAGCAGCCATAGCCAACATATACAGAGATTCCTGGTTGGCCTCTTTCAGCTCAAAATGGAGTTGTAAATTCTCCAGGGCTGCTGCACATTGATTAACCATGATCTGGATAAGATGGCGATCATCTCTGGTCAGGACACTGGTATTTTCCAAATAAATAAATCCTTGAATATGTTTTTCACTCCCTTCATTCCCAATGGGAAGAAGCAAGGATCCTGGCTTCAGCTCACCAGTACGTGGAGTCCGCCCTTCCCTGATAATTTCTGAACAGGTTCGGATAAGCTCAATGCATTCATGTTGCTGCTGATCTTCCTGTTCCAGGGCAAAATCCCCGGTGCCTGCCCGGATCTGGCTATGATTACGATCAAAGGTGGAGATGAATCCGTTAATCGTACACAGGAGACCATTTTTTCCTAAATTACAGAGCCCGATAAGCTGCTGTAAAACGCCTTGAAAGAACTGATCAATCGAATCAAAACAGGGCAGATACAGCCCAGGTGTGGCTTGCAGAATACGTTCCAGGCCCTGCCGGTTACTCTCAATAATCATAATATCACGGTAGGCCTTGAGAGCTGAACGGATGGTTGTATACAGCTTCTGGGCAGTCAGTTCGGTCTTGTCCTTATAGTCGTCAATATCATACTGGTCAATCACCTCCCGCTCCGGGGCCGATCCTGCCTGCCCTGTCCGGATAATCAACCTGACATAACGGTTTTCCAGCTCCCCACGGATATAGTCTACCAGTTCCAGCCCGGCATGTTCGGTCTCCATCACCACATCAACTAAGGCCACAGCAATATCTGTTTCATTATGGAGTATCTCCTTGGCTTCCTGAGCAGAATAGGCTGAAAAGAGCTGAATCTTACGACCAGCAAATTCCATCCGTTTGAGAATAAGTTGGGTCAGGGTATGGACTGAGGGGTCATCGTCAATGACTAAAATTTTCCATGGGAGAGAAAAGGCCTCTTCTTTTATCGCAGCAGGATCTCTTTTTTTTCTCACTAATCGCATTGGGATGCTGCCTCCTGCTTTATACAGGTGAATGCAAGTTCTGCGGCTCGCTTTGCACAGCCTGAAGGGCCAAGCTTTTCCGTAACCTGGGCAAGGCCCTGAATCATTTTTTCCCGATAATCGCTATTATTCACCATAATCTGAAGGTGGTCAGCAATGGCCTCTGGTGTGACCGCATCCTGGAGTAATTCAGGAATCACCTCCTGGTCAGCAATCAGGTTTACCAGAGAAACATAACGAATATTGCGGATGAGCAAGCGTCCTAACTGATAGGTTCGCAGAGAAAGTCGATATGTGGTCAGGGTGGGTATCCCAAGGATGGCCAGCTCCAAGGTCACGGTTCCAGATGCGGCAACCACAGCATCGCAGGCTGCCATTACATCATAGCGTTTATTACTGACCACATGGAGAGCAAGACGATCCTGATACTCGGCAAGACCACTTTCCAGCAGCAATTCCTCAGAAATTGTTGAAGCACAAGGCAGCAAAAAAAGCCATTTTTTCTCCTGCTCTCTTTGCACCAGATTATGAGCCGCCGCCAGAAAATCAGGGAGCAGGGAACGAATCTCTTTAGAGCGACTGCCTGGCAACAGGCCAATGATGCGGGTTGCCGGATCAACTGACAGGTTCTGGTCCTGGAGAAATTCTTCCCTGTTCGCAACCAGTTCTTTTTTGACAGTATCCTTGAGCGGATGCCCTACAAAATCAACAGCCACTCCACGGGCGGCGTAAAAATCTTTTTCAAAGGGCAGGATAACCCCGATCCGATCTGTAAGCCTGCCAATTTTCCTGACCCGGCCACTGCGCCAGGCCCAGACTTGGGGGCTGATGTAATAAAATACCGGGATTCCCAATTTCTTAGCCTTGGCAGCAAGAAGGAGATTAAAATCCGGATAATCAATCAAAATCAACAGAGCTGGTTTTTCGTTCTCCATCCGCTGAATCAAAGCCTTACGAGCAGCCAGGATATCGCCAAAATGGCTGATGACCTCAGTAATTCCTACCACTGCCAGCCTGGAGGCATCAAAAAGCATTTCTACACCAGCAGCAGCCAGTTCATGGCCACCAATACCGGAAAAAGAAAGATCAGGGTCCATGGCCTGCATGGTTTCCACCAATCGAGCTCCATGCATATCACCAGAGGCCTCTCCAGTGACAATCATTATAGGGGTGGTCATATTTAAAAGCCCTTTACGGACTACTATCTCTTAATATTATTGCATAAAACATTTAAAGCACTGCAAGTAAAGATAAATTATCAGTTTACAATACCCTATTCTCAGGACGGATGAAAGCTTTCTCCAAAACTCTTGTCAGGAATGTCTTCGCCTTAAAAAATAATTATCTTATGGAAGACGCTTCGATGTCAAACAGTTATCCAAATAAAGTGTAATTCTTTTACCAGGTATGAAAAATTGCTCAATAGCAAGCCGAAGGCAGAAAAAAAACAGGTAAGCTGTGAGAAAGGATGTGGTGAGGGATTCAACAGGAAATATTCTACCCATTATTTCGAGAGCCGTTGAGCCAACCCTATGTGTTCGCTCTTTTATGCCGGGCAGACAAACAGGTCTGCCCTACAATTCAGCACCTCAAAACGGGGAAGGTATTTCTTTTCAAGACGATGCCGAAAACCTCACTGGCAAAGACCGGAAAAGACCTCTCGTAATACATGATCATTCAGGCGGCTCATCAGTTGCTCTTCATATTCATCATCCACAACCAAATCCTCGTTCGTTGCTCCAGAATCTTCTACAACGCCACTGCACTGCTGTATGGGGGGGATAGGCTGCGATTCTATTTCATCCTGAAAATCCCGGTTATTTTCTATCCATCTCTGACAATCGTCATGGCTGCCAATGCAGGTAAAAATCAGCCGGTTTTCCCGTTTCAGTCCGATCAGCCGGAAACCGCAGGAAAGGTTGTATTTACGGCAGTCCCGCAGGCGCAGCTCGCCGTTATGAGTACGCTTGCAGGAGGCTTTTTCGTCCAAAGGATCGGTTTGCAAACGATGTATGATCTGCTCTGCCCGTTCAGCAATGGTTCGCTCTTTCTTTCCGGCCTTATGCATGGCCTGGAACTGCTTCCTGAAGGCTCGGGTCTGATGGATTTCAAGTTGCTTCATTCTGTTCCCTCTGTCTTGTGTTGGAACAGGGGACTGGATCTCCAGGTTTTTCGATTGATAATCAGACATAACATTTCTCCGTGAGAAAAAAAAGAAACATTGCCCGCAGCAATTATCGAGGACAACGTGTTGATAACGAGTCAGACGGTCTCAATCCGTCTGTGCTGTTAGAGAGATGCGGAGAAATCCGCAGGAAGGCATCAGGAGAGGATAAAGACCGATGACAATTTTCCCGAACCCAGACCGGGTTGGGTGCCGTTACGGCAGCTTCATGTGCAGCGATAGAGAGTCAGCATGGAATATCTTTCTTTATTGAGTAAAATCGATATAATATGACGGGAATTGCAAGGCGGAAAGGACAGAAGGTGCTGTCGCCTGTTCGTACTGCTGCTGATCCCGAATCGAAAAGAAGGAGATGAGCGCATACAGATTTCCGGCAACCTATCGGTTTCCACGTTCTGCTTGTGGTGGTTCACTCTCCAATCTGGCGCAATATGCCCGACCGTTGCGAGCGAAATGATCGGCGTGCATGCGTTCAACTACTGGAACTACTGGCTATCTGCTGCCTGTTCTCAACCTGTATTTCATTCAGCCACTTAAGAGTTATTCTTCTTCTTGAAATAGTTAGCTTTGATCCAGTTGGCATTTAGACCGATATGAATGCCTATTCCTATGGTGAGCAGAATGCCACCAGTTGGATGTATCATCTCAAATGTTTCATGTGAGATATAATGACGAAATGTACTCGATACAATCTGATTGACGAGCAACAAGCCTATGATCGGGTTAAGAATCTTGAGAAATGAGATGCGGTTCATATGGTACTATCCTCCTCATGCGTGTTTCGAAAATATATACATAGCTTTTTGCACATAACAGTATTAGCAAGCAGAAATAATTAGAAACATTCAAATTAGATGCGCTTCTTCTGAATAACCCGCTGCTGAAGGGGCAGCGTGGTCTTAGCATCATTGACGCTGTAGTTGGAATTTTCCTCATTCATCGCAACAGCCAATTCTTCCGTCCCGGCCGAGTCGCAGGGTATAAAGCGAATTTTATAGGACCGGGGAATAGTGAGAACGTTAACTTCGGGCCGCCATTGGATCTTTGCCATGAGATGCTCCGATATTGAGGGGAATGCTGCTCGAACAGTAAGGTAAATACTGTCTGGCAGAGTACTTCTGTCCTGTTGTTTTTGTCAAGATTTTTTTCAACGACAGGATGATTATTTAGGCGGGAAAGAGGATGCCCGATGCGGGGCGGTCATTATAGGTATAACGGATCTGCCGTGATACCCGATACGATCTGGTCGTTATACGTAGTATCCACTGATTTTCTCCTACAGTGCGTTATTTCGTTCTTTCTATATGAAACTACAGCAATTCAGAGCCTAAACTTTTTTCAATATGAGAATAGCGCAATGAGAAATTTTGGGCGCAACTATCCCGCCTCTTCAATTTAGACATGTTTGAAAAGTTAGGTTACCCTCTGGTTGTTTGTTTT
>NZ_JALAAI010000021.1:0-40042 GCF_052785085.1 Candidatus Electrothrix sp. | reverse complement strand
GTTGTCAAGGCAAGGGGTTAAACAACAGAGTATGCTTAAAATGTCCATTTTGTTCTCCTGAATGATTTATCGTTTACACAATAATAATCATCCAGAAGAGATTGACAATTGATTGGCGAAGGTATTGATATTTCAGGAGCACGTTTATACGGTGTATCGTATCCGTACTGTGCAAAGAATTCATCTGAAATCCAGGCCACATCAGCGACTTTAACGCCCTGCGATGTCTGGATGGAACATTCTGTTATAACCTTACCCTGTCCTTTTTTTCCCTCCTTTATCTTCGCCCCGATTTCAAACTGAATATGGCCGTGGCTATTACTTGCAGGACTCATCAAAATCTTGCCCCACTTATTCAGCTCTATCTTGAAAGGGAGATCTTTCAGAAAAGGATTATTGATGAGCTGAGCCCATTCCATAATATCCTCTTTATAATTTCGCCATCCTTGCAGGAGAAAGCAGTCAAATCTTCACGCTGGACAGATAACTCATTGAAAAAAAGCGGCCTTGTCGGACAAAGATAAGAAGGGCATAAAATCCTACTGCAAAACAAGACGTGAATTAACCGGCTGCACGGAACGATTATTTGGGTGCTTTAAGATCTTCACAAGCTTTTTGATCTGCCCTTCACTCACCGGAACAGGATTTTTCATAACCATCCATAATACGCCTTCGGTGCAGGGAGGGGTGGTTAACGACCCATTAACACGATAATAATCTTTATTGTTTGGCAGTAAGTGATCAGCTCTCACCTGTGATGTCATACTTGCTTTCTTGCCCTTTTCAGCAGGCATCTGCTGCCAGATTTTTTTCAGCTCTGTATTTTCATTACCAAGGGTATACATTACTGCGATGATAGCAAGGTTTCCATCGGTATCAGTGTGGATAAAATGAGCTTCTATGGGGAGCTGCCCCCCGTTAACCAGATTTTCGCTGGGTGCGTGAAAGTTAATCTGCTTGAGGGCAAATACTTGACCATTTACCGTAATGGTAGAACCTGCTGTGTATTTTGCCTGAATAGCATGATCATTATGCGCAACTTCAGTTACCAGCCCGGTGTAATTAAATTTGATCGGTTTCAGCTCTGCTTCAGTGAAGTCGGTCAGATCAATGGGTGACTGGTTGGCACCACTTGCACAGAGGGCATAGGAAGGGTCTAAGGTTCCCCAATGTTCTGGAGCAGTTTTGCCTGTGTATCCCCACTGTCCAGCAGCGGCAAGGGCATTTCCTGTCGTCAAAGTCAACGCAACAGCGATAGTCGACATTATTTTTTTCATATCATTCTCCTGTTCATCCTGTTCAGTACCTGGCGAGAAAACAGCAAACACTCACCTGATTTTCATGTCTTGTTGTCCCTCCCCAGGAAAAGGGAGGATCGGGAGTTATAATGGCTTGTTTTCTTCCATGTGCAGGACAAGATCAAGCATTCGGTTGGAGTACCCCCATTCGTTGTCATACCAGGTCATAATTTTTACTGTGGTACCAAGTACCCGGGTGCAGAGACCATCAACGATGGTCGAGTGAGGGTCACCCTGAAAGTCAATGGACACCAAGGGCTCGTCGCAATAACGGAGAAAGCGTCCAGCAGCTTCCTGCAAGGCCTTATTCACCTCTGATACTGTGGTCTCGCGCTCGACCTCTATTACTGCATCTACCAACGAGACATCCGGGGTTGGCACCCGGACAGCCAGCCCATCGAATTTATTTTTTAATTCCGGGATAACCAAGGCCACCGCAGCAGCAGCTCCGGTCTTGGTGGGGATCATGGACATGGCCGCAGCCCGTGCCCGACGCAGATCAGAGTGCGGAAAATCCAGCAAGCGCTGATCTCCGGTATAGGCGTGAACCGTGGTCATAAGTCCCTGCTTGATCCCAAAGTTATTCAGGATGACCTGGGCAACCGGAGCTAAGCAGTTGGTTGTGCAGGATGCATTGGAAACAACATGATGGGCGGTTGGATCATACTCATCCTCATTGACGCCCATAACAAAGGTTTTCACGCCGCCCTTGGCCGGAGCCGAGATAATGACCTTGGACGCTCCGGCATCAATATGGGCTCCGGCAGATTCCTGGTCCCTGAAAAGCCCGGTACACTCAAGAACGTATTCTGCACCGACCTCTTGCCAGGTAATATCTGCAGGATTGCGATGGTTGAAGACAGGTATTTCCTGACCATCAACCAGAATACCATTATCATTGCTTGTGATATCAGCCTGGCTTACTCCCATCACCGAATCGTATTTCAACAGATGGGCAATGGTTTTGATATCTGTGAGATCATTGATACCAACAACCTCAATGTCTGCAAATGCTGTATCCTCGCTCAGTGCGCGAAAAATGTTTCTTCCGATGCGTCCAAATCCGTTAATACCGATTTTTATACTCATGATTTGTTCCTTTTCTCTTTTATTTCAGGTTTATGTGTTTCATGGGAAATCTGCAAGATTTATTTCAGGTCCCTCTGCTATCTTCAGCGCCAGTATTTTTGGCAAGTATTTGTGCAATGCGGAGAGAAGGGTAAAGTAATATCATCAGATAGAGCTATCATATTTTCATAAAAAAATATATGAGAAAAAGGACTAAGGATAACAAAAAGTTCATGGCGAAGCAAGTGAAAGATACTTCGTGGAAAACAGAGCATCTTCTTTTAATACGGTTGAAATATAATTACGTACCCGGCTTTCCCTTGAACGGCCCTTTTTTACCAGCTTGCTTTCAGAAAACCTTGCTTGCCAAACATCCCTGCTACGAGTATTCTTGCGGCAACGCTCAACCATATATCCGGGCAGATACTCTATTCTCTGCTCTCTCTAACCTTTTAATACAACCCAGACTGATCGTGAAGAGTAATGCCTATCCCCTTGTCGCCCTGATCGGACGGCCCAATGTGGGGAAATCCACCCTGTTTAACCGTATTACCCGTCGGCGTGATGCCATTGTCGACCCTACTCCTGGCGTTACCAGGGACCGTCATTATGCCCAGGTAGTTTGGGAAGAGCATGCCTTTATGCTGGTGGATACCGGTGGTATTGAAGAGGCAGACGGCCTGGAAGGAGATCAGTTCAGTGATCATATCCGTACCCAGGCCTTACAGGCCATTGAAGAGGCTGATGTCATTATCTTCCTCCTGGACGGTCGTCAGGGAGTGTTACCTGGTGATTATGAGATTGTGGAGCTGCTGCGCCGCACAAAGAAAGAGGTTTTTTTCGTTGTTAATAAGATTGATGCGCCAGATAAAGAAAATGAGCTGTTAACACCGTTCTGGGAACTTGGAGTTCCTGATTTATGGGCTCTGTCCGGTGATCATGGCTATGGATTTCGTACCCTGATGCAGGCCCTGGTGGAGAAGATCGGGCAGACTGAGGCTCCGGCTGCCTTGCCTGAGGGGACTGTTCGTCTGGCCTTTATTGGTCGTCCCAATGTGGGCAAATCCTCTATGGTGAATGCCATTATGGGGCAGGAACGGATGGTGGTTTCTGATGTTTCCGGCACTACCCGTGATTCTGTGGACACTCTGCTTTCCAGAGATAAGTACAACTACCTGCTTATAGATACCGCTGGTATCCGACGCAAGGGCAAGACGAAGGATAAGCTGGAAAAGTTCTCTATCCTCAAGGCCCTCAAGTCCCTGGGCCGTTGCGATATCGCGGTGGTGGTGATTGATGCCCATGAGGGGATCACAGAGCAGGACACCAAGGTGATCGGCTACACCCAGGATCATGGCCGGGCCCTGCTGATCCTGATTAATAAATGGGATCTGATCAAGGATGATAAAAAGAAACAGGACTGGTTGCTGGAAGAGGTGCGGCTGGCTACCAATTTCATCCCCTTTGCCCCGGTTTTTAGGGTTTCAGCCAGGACTGGTTATGGAATCAAACGTCTCTTCCCTGAAATCGGTAAGATGCATCGTCAGTTTTATCAGCGTTTTTCCACTTCTGCCCTGAACCGTCTTTTGGAAGCAGCAACCCATCAGCACGAGCCGCCCATGTACCGGGGGCGAAGGCTGAAGCTCTATTACACCGCTCAAATTGATACGGCTCCGCCTTCTTTTGCCGTAGTAGCCAACTTCCCAAAGGGGATTCATTTTTCCTATCAGCGCTACCTGACCAATCGTTTTCGGGAAGGACTGGGCCTGGATAAGATTCCGGTGCGCCTCTTTTTCCGGGAACGGAGCGGGCGAAGCAAGGGAAGCAGCAGAAAATAAATATCCGGTTTTCGATTGAGGGCTGTAGGGGCATGGTGCGCCGTGCCCTTACAGTGCAACACCTGAAACGTGGTGTTTCTTTTTTTTACACTGTCAGGTAGCGCTTTGTTTTTTGGGAGTAACGTTTATCTGGAAATATTGCCGGGAAGGCAGTAATTGGCTTGCTTTGTGCAAAGCGCCTTGCCAAATGATTTTCTGAAGAGTATTCTTATCTCAATCTGTTGAAGATGTTGAAGCGTTGAAGCTGCTCAGATGGCTGTTTCGAACCTGCTGTCCTGTCCCGCATGGGGGGAGGGATGGGCGTTTATATGGATAATACAATAATGAATTAATGAGCTGGAGAAAAGATATAGACAGGGTACTCCTTCCTCAAAGTGTTTGGCAGGATGTGATTGCGCATTGCCAGAGAAAGGTGGCAGGGGAGTTCCTTCCCGGAGAAAGCAAGGTCAACAGAGCCTTTGGTATCCTTGCCGGGGTTCAAACAGGGAGAGAGCTGCATGTACGCATCGTGCTTCCGGTAAAAAAAAACGCCAGGAATCAAGAACCCCTGAAAAGTTTTATGGATAAGATGATGGAAGAGCATGCGGTTCCATCAACCACTCCCATGAGTAAACGGGGCTGGATTACTGATCCACATGAATTCAGAGAATGTCTTGAGCATTGTACCCAAAATGGTCTTTCCATCTTTGGTGCTTATCATATCCATGTTGTTCCCTGGGAAGGCGATCCCCTTCGTGATACCCCAACCCGTCTTGACACCCTCTTAGTCAAAGACAGCAAGATGTTTTCCTTTATAATCTCTATGGTTGATATTGAGAACCCCATTATCCGAGCCTTTTATGAGGGGAAAATTGATCAGGAAGTTCCAATCATCATTGTTTAACTTATTTTCCAGTACGTCTCGTTATGTTCACAAATGCAGAAAAAGAGTCAGATCTTATTGTCGAGTATACTGATCCCCTTGAAGGCTTTAAAGGATGGCTGGTTATTGATTCCATGACCCATAAACTTGCTGCTGGTGGACTCCGGGTCCAGCAGGGGCTGACCTGCGAATGTGTTCAGCGTCTTGCTGCCACTATGACCCTGAAGATGCGGATCGCCGGAATCCGGGCTGATGGGGCAAAGAGTGGTATTGATTACGACCCAGGCAGTCCTGGCAAACAGGAAGCATTGTTTCGTTTTATGCGGGCCATTAAGCCGTACATGGAAGAACGCTACTCAATGGGGCCGGACCTGAATACCACTATGCCTGAGCTGGATGCGGTCTGTCAGCGCCTTGGCTTGCCCTCTATTAAAAATGCTGTGGCCAGGAATCAGCAGCTTGATAATGAGGCATTTGCCCAACGAACAGCCTTGCTGGCTGCGCCCTGTGGGCATGCAACCCTTGGCCGATTGCGTTCCGGTGCTGGTGTGGCGGCTTCCTGTTTGGCGACCCTGGATTTTCTTGGGATTTCTCCCCAAAAGGCAACTGTGGCTATTCAGGGCTTTGGCGGGTTGGCAGCAGGAGCTGCCTATCTTCTTCATAGGGCTGGCGTACGGATTGTTGGTCTGGCAGATCGGGAAAAAAGTCTGTTCAGTATTAATGGGACGCCGCTGGATATCCCTGCCTTACTTTCCTCTCAGGATAATGGGGAAAAGGGCATTATTCCAACAGAGGAAAACCCCAAGGCCGCATATTCTGATAATCAGAAAATTTATGACCTGCCCTGTGATATCTTTGTGCCGGCAGCCATTGAAAAAGCGATTGATAAGGAAGTGGCAGAGCAGATACAGGCCAAGGCCATTGCCTGTGGTGCTAACCTGGCAGTGACTGAAGAGGCAGAACAGATTCTTCATGCGCGTGCTATTCCTGTGATCCCAGACATGGTTGCCGGTTGCGGTGGTTCCCTGTCCATGGAAGGGCTGTACGGCCCAGATACCCTGCCTACTGCCGAGGAGGTGTTGCATCATGTTGACAGGAAAACCCGTAATATTGTTACGGCAATGCTGCAACGGAGTGAGCAGGAGCATATCTCTCCGCGCGAGGCAGCCCTGCGTATCTGTGCGGAAACCAGGCTTTATCCTGATTCCAAACCCTATGTGCCCCTGGCAGAGCAGATTGCCTGAAGCGGAGCAAGGGCAAGTGACAAGGCTTGTTCGGAAAGCTCTGCAACGGGTATATGTCTGGCGGACATACCTGGGTAAGTCTCTCAGACATACCTGGGTAAGTCCCTCAGACATACCTGGGTAAGTCTCTCAGACATACCTGGGTAAGTCCCTCAGACATACCTGGGTAAGTCCCTCGGAAATATCCGGGTAAGTCCGGCAGACCTCTGTACGTTGAAAAAAATGCAAATACCTGTCCAACGTTTTTATCTTCCTTGTTAAGGAATACAATCTCTTTATCTTTTATTCGTCCTATGCCTGTCCATCCCTTTGATTTTCAAATAAATCCCCATGTTTTCAGCACCCCGGAACTGGAGGCCCTGTTTGACGAACAGGCAGTCTTGCAACGCTGGCTTGATGTTGAGGCTGCCTTAGCTGTGGCCCAGGGGAAACTCGGTATTATCCCGGCAGAGGCTGCAACAGAGATTCAGGCAAAAGCGCAACTGGAGCATATTGATCTGGACAGCGTTCGGGAGGGGTACAGCAAGAGTCGGAATTCCGTGGTTCCCTTACTGGGTGGTCTGCGCCGGGCCTGTCAGGATGGGTATGGGGAATATGTCCATTACGGAGCAACAACCCAGGATATTCTGGATACCGGCCAAATCCTCTCTCTCAAGCAGACCTTGAATATTCTGGAACGGGATCTCTTGTCTGTAGAAGATATTTGCATGCAGCTGGCAGAGGAGCATCGTGCAACCCCGATGGTGGCGAGAACCCACGGCCAGCAGGCATTGCCCATCACTTTTGGCCTCAAGGTTGCGGGCTGGATGACAGAGGTGCGTCGTCATATTGAGCGGATCAGGCATCTGCAAGGTACGGTTTGTGTTGGACAACTCAGTGGAGCCGTAGGAACCTATGCTGCTTTAGGGCCTCAAGGGCTTGCAGTTGCTGAAGAAACCCTGCGTTTGCTGGGCCTGGAGCACGATCCGCTTTCCTGGCATACCAGCAGGGATAGAATTGCCGAGCTGGCCTCTGCTTTTGCCCTCTTGGTTATGACGATGGCCAAAATTGCCAATGAGATCTTTCAGCTCCAGAAAACAGAGATTGATGAACTCCGGGAACCATCGCTTTCCGGTGCATTATCCAGCAGTACCATGCCCCATAAGCAGAATCCGGTCATATGCCAGCGGGTGAATGCCCTGGCAAAACATGTCCGGGCCCAGGCAGGCACGGTTATGGAAAGCAGTCTGCATGAGCATGAACGGGACCCGCGTTGCCTCTGGGCAGAATGGTTGGCTGTGCCCCAGTTATGCATTGCCACAGGAACTGCCTTGCATTTGATGGTCGGGGTGCTTTCCGGGCTGCATGTACGCAAAGAGCAGATGCTTGCAAATCTGCATCAGCGGAAAGACCTGATCTCTACGGAATGGTTGCTTTTTCAACTTAGCAACAAGGGACTTGGGAAAAACAAGGCGTTAAGAAAAATACATAATCTGGCAGAGGCGGCAGCAAAGAATGGCCGTAGCCTGAAAGAAATGGTGTTAGCAGATGAGGAGATAGGCTCATTCTTCACCCTTGATGACCTTGCTCCGCTGGATCAACCAGAGCAGTATATTGGTCATGCTCTGGAGATTGTCGATCAGGTAAATGCTGGTATCCGCAGACAACGTCAGAATGATTAGAGTAACTGCTTTTTATCCCTTGTGAAGACCCTGATGATATGTTTTACAAAGTAGAGGGGTTGAGAATACAACAACACCTGTCTTGTTGCTGGTGAGTTAACACAATCTCAAGAGGAGATCCGAACAATGCGAAACGTAAAGATTGATATGGAAAAATGTACAAACTGTCGGGAATGCGTAGAAGTCTGCCCCGAGGAAGTCTTTCAGCTGGTGGACGGTGTTCCTGTTCATACGTATAAAGAGAAATGCATTGAGTGTGATCTCTGTATCAATATCTGCCCGGAAGATGCCATCAGTGTTGTCGCACAGTAACGGCTTTAAGAGAAGGTGATCCGAGCAAGGACAGCGAGGGCGCATTCCTTCTTGGTCCTTGTCGGATCATATGATTTTTCATGACATCTTTCAGTGGTGTTCTGTCGCTGATAAGCCTTTGTCAGGAGCAGGCAATGGTCCTTTTGGTAAGCGGGAATGCCATACCTGGCGTCCTGTCTGTAATGAGAGACTGAGCAGGCAGGATTGCCAGTCAATAATAAAGCTGACACCCTCAACGGTCCTGATTATCCCGCATTCACTCATTCCTGAGCAATCTTCCAAGGTCCGGCAGAGAATTTTTATATGCTCTTGGCCGCTGTTGTCATGTTTTACGGTTTCAACCTCCTTGACTCTGATCTCTGTTGTTTTGTTAATGACTGGACAATAACATATTCTGTGGTGGATGGCGCTTGCCAGTTGCGTGATCATCGTACCCTCGTATGGCTTGGTTACCCTCCTTTTCAGTAGCACATTGTATTTTGTTCCTTATTTTTTTGCAACATATATCATGTTGTTATGGGCTGCATGAGCGTGCTGTAATGAATTTTCCTTGTGCCATAATGAATTTTATTTTTTCTACTGGCTTCCCCTGTTTCCTGGAAGGGTGTTTTTGGGGTATCGCTCCTGATAGCTTCCTTTTTGAAAGGAACTATGTTACATGCTTTTTAAGCACCACTCTGTAATAAGGGGATGTATAAAAGTACCTTCAGGATAAGAAGAGGGGAAGGGTCGAGAGAAGTGGATAAGGAATAAAAAAAGCCTGAAGAATTTCTTCTTCAGGCTTTTCATATTTATGGCTCCTCGGGACGGACTCGAACCGCCGACAAGGTGGTTAACAGCCACCCGCTCTACCAACTGAGCTACCGAGGAATATATTCTTTGCTCGCATCAACGAGTGGCTTTATAGCATAATATGATTGCTTAGGTCAAGTAAAAAATACGCTCAACGAAAAAAGCTTGCACAAAGTATAAAAGTTCTGTATATAGAGAGCGTCGTCGGGGCGTAGCGCAGCCTGGTTAGCGTGCCTGCCTTGGGAGCAGGAGGTCGTAGGTTCGAATCCTACCGCCCCGACCACTTCTTTTCTGGTTGTTTCAATGCAACGTATTGCAATGGATTTCAACTTGTCTTTTGCTGTCTCTGTATTACAGCTACATCACACGAACTTACTTTGTAAATTTCCTGTAATTTGTTCCTGAACATCGGCTCGTTATTCTGTTTTTCTCTTCCTGAAAAGATAGGCTGCAAAAACTCCTGCTACCGCTCCAAAGAGATGCGCCTCCCATGATATGAATCCATGAAAAGGAGACAGACCATTGAGCATGCCCACTCCATAGACCAATGCAATAATAATGGAGACAATAGCCGGAACCAGCTTTCGGTTCAGGATGCCAGAGCTGATCAGAAAGGCGGCTAAGCCGTAGATCAGCATGCTGGCCCCGATATGATTGGCTGTCCGGGCCAAGACCCAGACCAGCAGGCCGCCGCATCCAATAATCAACAAGATAACGTCAAAAAAGATCTTCCTGTAAAACAGACTCAAGAGCAGCGTCAGGACAAAGAGGGGTACTGTATTGCTGATAAGGTGTCTGATGTTAACATGGAGAAAATTGGTCAGGGGAATCCCGATCAACCCTCCGGTGGTGCGTGGGATAATTCCATAGCTATTCAGGCGGAGAGGCAGGATCAGGTCTACAAGATAGATTGCCCAAATCGTGCAGACAAGGTAGGTTGGAAGAGTAGCAGGGCCGAGTTTCATGATTATTCCTGAGAGACTTTGAGGGAGTAATTTGAACAACCTGACAACAGGATAGCAAATGTCGTCCTGTTCTGCAAGCAATGAGAAGATAGGCAAAAGGGCCAGACAGATACTAATTCAGGGTAAATTCAGGTTGCCAATATTGAGCAGCCTGAATAATATAATCGGGTTTATCAAACCGTAAGAAATACCTTTCCCGCTCCCTGAAGTGGGGCAACAAAAAGACAACTTCCATCTTTCGAGATTATGACAGAACCCACGCGCACTGTTTCCCCACGGACAAGCACCATAGAGCGGGAGACCCTGGAAACAAAGATTTCTCTCCAACTGGATATTGACGGCTCAGGTAAGGCTGATATCAGTACCGGGGTTGGATTTCTGGATCATATGCTGACCCTTTTTGCTGTGCATGGTTTTTTTGATCTCACGGTCCAGGCCAAAGGGGATACCTATGTGGATGATCACCATACGGTGGAAGATATTGGTATCTGCCTGGGACAAGCCTTTGCCCAGGCTCTGGGTGATAAGGCGGGTATTCATCGCTATGCCCATGCCTATGTGCCCATGGATGAAACCCTGGTCCGGGTTAGCCTTGATTATTCCAATCGTCCCTTTCTCCATTATGATGTGACCATCAGAGACCAAAAAGTGGGAATCTTTGATACCGCCCTTGTTGTGGAATTCCTGCGGGCTGTGGCCCAGCATGCTGGCCTCACCCTGCATGTGGATCTTCTCCACGGGGAAAATGCCCATCATATTATTGAGGCGGTGTTTAAGGCTCTTGGGCGGGCAATGGGAGAGGGAGCGTCCCTGCGGCAGGGGCTTGTGGGTACCCTGTCGTCAAAGGGATCTTTGTAATTCCCCGTGCCCAGTGTTGAAACACTGGGCTATTACGGGCTGTCCCTCCGGGACAAGGAAAGATATAACCGTCTGAATCCGCGTGACTCGTTAATCAATGCATCATGGCATATTATAGGGGAGAAAAATGAATATAGGATGGAGTAATATTAGAGGAGTTGCTTTAACAGGGATGCTTGCCGTGACGATCCTGAGTACAGGATGCAGCCAGAAAAAGGTAAAAAATTTTGAACAGCACCCTGATTTTGCTGTCAGCTGCGTAGCTGTTGCCCCGGTAGTCAGTGATCCGCCTCTGGACAGTGCCTTACTTTCTCAAATAGAGAAAAAAGAGCTGGAAGACGGGCTGTATTATATGAATAAATTTTTGAAAAAATATTTTATCAGCAGAAAGGATGTACGGCTTTTCAGTGATGGCAATTTTACTGTTGAAGAGGATGAATCAGTGCGGCCTTCCCTGGAACGAGCCAAGAGATTTGCTGATAAATTGAGCTGTAATACCGTACTGGAAACCAGCCTCCATCGGTATAAAGAGCGGATTGGCGGCAATATGGCTGCCAAAGAGCCTGCCTCGGTTGCTTTTGAATATCGTCTCATGGCCATGCCTGATGGCAAGGTACTCTGCCAGGACAACTTTGATGCGGAGCAGCAATCCCTGTTAGGAAACCTCCTGGGTTTTCGTGAAGGCACAGGTGGGGCTTTAACCTGGCTTACTGCGAAAGAATTTATGAAAAAGGGGCTGCAAAATCGGCTGGGAAAATGTTCCTATCTTGCTGAAGAGAAGTAGCTTGCTTTCATTTTCCTGTTTTTGATCAAGCCATGAAGACCATCCTTACTGCTGGAGAAAACCGGCGCATTGCCAAAGCCATGCTGGATTATGGTATGCTGGCGGATAGGGACAGAATTCTGGTCGCGGTTTCCGGCGGGATTGATTCCCTGGTTCTGGCTTGGGTGCTTGATAACTGGCGAAAAAAAGCCCCGATTGATTATGAGGTACAGGCCGTGTATGTAGATATGCGTCCTTCAGGTGGGGAAGCCGGGAATCGAGCAGACCTTATCCGGGAGCGGCTGGCAGTCTTGGGGCTTTCCTGTCAGGTTATTCCGGCAGAACTGCCTGAGCTACCAGCGCAGTCTGTTCCTCAACAAAGTTCTCAACAAAGCGATGCAGACCGGGAAAGAGCTGGTATTTGTTTTCAATGCGCCCGTAATCGGCGGCGGCTTCTCTTTGATCATGCCCATGAGCACGATTTCAACTCTATTGCCTTGGGCCATCACCGGGATGATATTGTGGAAACCTTTTTTATCAATCTTACCTGTAGCGGTAATATTAGCACCATGCGCCCCAAACAAGAGCTTTTTTCCGGGCGGCTTGCCTTGATCCGCCCTTTGGCCTATCTGATTAAAAAGGAAATTAGAGGGATCGGGGCACAACTGGAACTGGACCCGGTTGCCTCTGATTGCCCAGTGTCGGAAAAGACCCGGCGGAAGGATGTCCGAGGGCTGCTGGAACATATGTATGAGCAAATCCCTGGCAGCCAGGAGCATGTCTTTGCAGCCCTTGGCAATGTCCGCCAGGATTATCTTCTTCTTCAGGAATCCCATGCGAACCACTCTTGATTGCTTTGTTTGTTTTATGCGCCAGGCCAGATCCACTGGTCTGCTGGCAACAGATGATCCGGCCTTGCAACGCCAGCTTATAGAAGGGGCAGGTCAGTATATAGAGCAAGTGGACACTGAGCTTTCTCCGCCGGAAAATGCTGTTGGTCTTTATGCGCTTTTTGCCGATATTTTGGGCAATGATGATCCCTTTGCCCAGGTCAAGCAGGAAGGCAACAGCTTTGCCCTTGCTGTTCAGGAAGAGGTTGAGCAACGGATTCAGGCTGCGGAAGATTCCCTCCGGGCCGCAATCCGGGTGGCTATTGCTGGCAACATCATTGACTATGGGGCCTTGCATGAGTTTGATGCCGCAGCGACCATTGAGCAATGCTTTGACCGTGATTTTGTCCTTGATGATTACCCCATTCTGCTTGAGGCCCTGCACAGTCGTACCTATCCCAAGGTCTTATATCTTTGTGATAACTGTGGTGAGATTGTGTTTGATGGCCTCCTGATCAAGGAACTGAATAAGCTGGGCTGTCATGTGACTGCTGCGGTTCGGGAAGCCCCGATCATCAACGATGCCACCTTGGCAGATGCCCGAACCTGTGGCCTGGATCAGATTTGTACCGTGATCAGCAACGGAACCAGCTGTCCTGGCACCCCGTTGGCAAGCTGTAGTGCAGAGTTTCAAAAGCAGTTTCAGGCTGCCGATCTCATTATCAGTAAAGGGATGGGCAATTTTGAGACCTTGTCTGAGGTATCCGCCCCGATCTTTTTTCTCTTTACGGTGAAATGCAGCCAGGTGGCCTTGCATCTTACAGAGCGACAGGGCCTTGCGCCAAACGTGGTTCAAGGGGATGGTGAGATGGTGTTGTTGCGGCAGAAAAAGTAGGGGTAACCGGGTGGTTGGCCTTGACAGTACCAATGGAGTCTGACCCCTTTGATCTTCTAAACATTTTGGATTGATATTTAAATTTTATTAATGATTATATGGACAATTCTATATTAGAACAACTAATTGGAATCAATAAAAGCCTACAAGAGATTGCTTACGTATTAAATAGCCAGTCTTTTTGGAACTCACAGTTGTTTGCTGCAATAATAGGTGCATTATCTGCTATATTTTCAATGTTTGGAATTGAATTATATAAAAATCATAAAAAGAGAATAACAAAGCTTAATGAAACATATAAATTCTTAATTGACCAACTTAGTTTCCACACTCCTGATAACATCTTAAAGGAAGCGATACATGATGATACCTTGGGCTATTTAGGAAATGACACAGGTGAAGAAATTAAACTTGGAGAACGTATGGTAATTAGGTTAATGAAAGATATAGAATATGATCATTATCCTTGTTCTAAACTGAAAATTTTATTTTTTTCATATGAAAAATCATTAAAAAGATTCAGTGAACTTGAGAGTGAAAATATTGATGATTTTAAATTTTACGTCAAGAATTCCGAGAAAAAGTTTAATAAAATTGAAAGACTGTGTTTCAAGAATCTAAAGGAGGATAAGCGCATTTATTGGGAACGAAGAGAATCCAAAAAGGATGCCCAGCCAGCAAGTTGGAGTTAAAATGATGGTATAGAAATAATGGGGACAAATTATGCCTTTACATCATGAAGAGTTACAGGAATCACTAATCAATCGGGTCAAACTTGATTGATTTAATCAAAATGAAACAAGGGTGCTCATTGAAGACACTTCTCCTCCTTGCCAACATCCCAAAAGCCGTTTATACTCGCCTGAACAACATAAACATGATTTTCAGTTAACGGAACACGGTGCAAATCCGTGGCATATCCAATGCTGTAAACTGGGGTAAACTGGGGTAAACTGGGGACAGGTCACAATTAAATCAAAAAAACACACCCCGTTTTTGAATCCCATAGCCATGCGGGTTACAGGTCGGGGTTGCGGGTTCGAATATCAAGAGCAGTCAATATGAGCAAAAAAAGAACTGTTTTATTCCCTTGCAATTTCCAGAAGCAAAAGCTTTTAATTCTGTTCAAGGAACAGCATCCATTGCGGCTTTTTTGCAGGAACAAACGCCACGGGAGCGGCCAACAACGCATATTTTGCCGTTTCAATCAAAGCGATTCACACTTCAATCAGGGCAATTTACGTTTAAATCGGATCAATTTACACTTGAATCGGGCCATTTTAAACTTCAATCAAGGCGATTTAAATTTAAATCAAGCCAATTTAAACTTCAATCAGGACGATTCACACTTCAATCAAAGCAATTTACGTTTAAATCGGATCAATTCACACTTCAAACGACCCGATTTAAATGTGAATCAGGGTAATTCAAGTGTAAATCATCCCGATGTAAACGTAAATCACGACGATTTAAACGTACATTTACCAGGAAAAAATCAAAAGAAATCAAATCAATACACATAAACGGTCTCTCTGCGGGCTTTTTGCAGGCTACGAATGGTTCAGTCTGGATCGTGTTGGACGGGCGGGGATGTAGGAGAAAGAGAAAATAATTGTGTAATGAGCGTCCTCTCACAACGTTGAAAATGTACTCACCTTGGTATCACACCCCAAGATCAAACCCCGTAGCCATGAGGGTTTTAGGGGGAGGAGGTAAGCTATGCCGTTACGTCATGAAGAGTTACAGGAATTACTGCTTGAAAATTCCCAAAATCTTTATCTGTGGTCAAAATTGGCATTTTGTTACGGGTTGAAATTGCACAGATAAGGAAATCAGTATTTGATCCCTGAATGCCACTTGCGCGTGCTGTATTGAAGTATTCAGATGCTAACTCGTAATCCTCTGTTTCAAGTTTTAGGTCTTTAAAGGCCCTTAAATGCTCCCTGAGAGAATTAAAGTGGTTTTCATGTTTAATCCCATTGAGAAGCTCTTGACGAACAGGCCCTATAAGCTGCACACGCGATTGCTTTATAAGCTCTTTCAGCTCGTTAACATACAGATTATCCTCAGGAATATTTCTTCTTAAAGCCAGCGACCATACGCTTGTATCTACTATGACTTTCATTTTTCGAGTCTCTGCTTTTTGTAGTCATAGTCTTGCTCGTACTCTATTGTATTAAAGATATTTATAATCTTCATTTGTTTTCTTCTGTGAATATACTCTTGCAAAGCTTCTATTACAGCCCCTTTTTTGGTGCGGTGTTTGCCAAGATTTTTTGCCTCTTCAATAAGCCAATCGTCTATAGCGAGATTTGTAGCCATGTGTAAACCTCCAAATAAAAGTTACACATAATATAGTTCTTTTTTTGTGTGAAGTAAAGGGAGTGGTTGTGATTTCCCTTTTAGCCAGGCAGTTTCAGGGTAAAGGTTGATCCTTTGCCGAATTGACTCTCCACCTCAACCGTCCCCCCGTGGCTCTGGGCAATATGTTTCACTATAGCCAGGCCCAGCCCGGTTCCACCGCTTTCCCTGCTCCGGGCCTTATCACAACGATAAAAGCGTTCAAAGATCCGATCCAGATGCTCTCGCTGGATACCACAGCCTGTATCTTGCACTGTAATTTCAACCCATTTTTTCTTGCTATTCTCTTGGCGGGATTGTGCCCGGATCCCCACAAAAGCATCTGAGGAGCTATAGGTGATGGCATTACTGAGCAGGTTGACCATTGCTTCTTCCAGCAGGGCTGGGTTATGCAGGGCCTTGAGTTCGCTGGGACAATGGAGTTCAAGCCGGATATTTTTTTCAAGGGCCTTGAGTTCACAGGTCTGCAAGGCTGCACGAAGCACAGGACAGAGTTTTTCCCGAGTCAGATCAAGAGTGGTCTCCTGATTATCTGTCGTCGCTTCAATGCGGGAAAGGCTGAGCAGGTCGTCAATAATAGCATCAAGCCGACCCGCTTGCCGCAGGACAATCCGGAGAAAGGTCGTGCCGTCCTCATGGGCATCTATCCCGCCATCAAGCAGGGTTTCCACATACCCTTTGATTACTGTGATGGGCGTTTTCAGCTCATGGGAGACATTGGCGACAAAATCGCGACGAACGTTTTCCAGGCGATGAATACGGGTAACATCATCCATCACCATGAGAGCACCAATGGGTTGCCGGGCATTATCCTGTAAGGGAACGACCCGAACCTCCAGAGTGGTTCGCTGCTGACCATCAAAGATCTCTATCTTGTCTTCGGTGCAAACATTGCCCCGCAGGGTGTGGCGAATCATTTCCATGAGAGCAGTGTTGCGCACCACTCCCTGCACCAGTGTTTCTTTGCCGATCTGAGGATCAATACGGAACAGGCGACCAGCAGCCCGGTTCAGGCGGATCACACATTCTTCAGCATCCACAGCCAGCACTGCTTCGGTCATGGAGGAGAAGACCGCTTCCAGCTCATTATGCTGGCGACTGGTGAAGATGATCCGTTCTATGAGCTGCTCTGCCATCTGATTAAGCGAGTTGATCAGGCTGATCATTTCCAGAGAAAGCCCGTGCTCATGCAGGGTAACAAGTCGGTTTTTTTCGCCGGAAGAAAGTTGCTCTGCTCCTTGCTTGATTTGTTCCAGAGGGCGGCTGATACGCAGGGCCAGAGTGCGGGAAAATATTGCTGCCAGCAGAATGGTCGTCAGGGAGGCGAGAAATACTCGATTACGGATGGTGTGGAGAACTGTATTCAGAGCAGTGGCTGGAACAGATAAGCGGAGTGCGCCCGGTGTATTGGCAGGGCTGAGTTGTAGCGGGATGGCTACGTAAAACATATCCTGCTGGAGTGTTTTGGAAAATCGTAGTGAGGAACCAGTCTGCCCGCTAAAGGCCGAGGTTATTTCCGACCGCCTTCCATGTTTTTCCATACGTTGCGGATCTTCATTAGAGTCGGCCAGTACAACTCCGTCCGGGGCAATAACTGTGATGCGGGTTTGGGCCCGTCGTCCGGTCCGGCGGCAGAAATTCTGCAGCGCGTCCTGGGACTCCATAATAAGATCCAGGATTTTCTGTTCCAGCAGCAGGGCCCTGGCTTCGATATCCAACACCATCTGGTCATAATAAAACGTTTTAAAGGTGGTGGTGGCAAACCAGCTGATTGCAAAGACGGTGCATAGGATAATCAGGAGGTTGACAGGAAATATCTGCCAAAAAAGGGGACGTCGTCGAGTCATGCTATTCCTTGATCCGGTACCCGATACCTCGGACAGTCTCTATGTTTTTTCCGGTTGTCCCGAGTTTTTTGCGGAGACCAAAAATCTGCACATCCACTGCCCTGGGAGTGACGGAATAATCATACCCCCTGACCTGATCAATAATCTGTTGCCGGCTAAAGACCCAGCCTGGTCGGCGAGCCAGCTGGAGAAGAATAGTGAATTCAGTGGTGGTCAGCTGAACAGGGTTGCCTTTTACCAGGACTTCATGTCTTCTTGGAGTGATGCAGAGGTCATGAATGGCGATGACCTCTTCTGCCTCAGTATCAGTTGTTGTTTTATCTGCCTCTCTGCGCAGCACGGCCTCAATCCTGGCCATTAACACCTTGGGGCTGAAGGGTTTTGTCACGTAATCATCAGCACCGCCGCTTAAACCTGCCACGATATCATCTTCTTCACCCAGGGCAGTGAGCATGATAACCGGAACGTGCTGGTTCTCACTGTCTTCCCTGATGCTTGTACAGACCTCCATACCGTTTTTTCCCGGCAGCATCAGATCCAGAATAACAGCAGAAAATTTTTCTTCTGCCAGAAGTTGTAACCCCTGTTCTCCACTGTCTGCACAGCTCACATTATATCCAGCTCTGATCAGGTGATAGCTCACCAATTGCTGGATATCCATGTCATCTTCCACCACTAATATATTTGCTTTACTCACAGGTATCCTCTCTCTGTTATCAATTCATAGAGATATAAGTACGCAGTTCATGCGATCCTTGCAAACAAAAAACAGGTGGCTAACGGAATCTTAACAGGAGACTAACTGAGTTGTAAAATTGGTGGAGTGTAAAGATGCGCCATAATGCCAGTAAACCGACCTTGGCTTATTACAAAAAAGAACAAAAAAATAACCAATGTTGAATACAAGTATAACACAGCACTCTTACGCTTCAGGATAACCCTTGAATCCTCAGGAAAGGAGTGTTGTGGTGATTACCTATATTTTTGTATTGCTTAGTCTTGTTCTGCTCATCGGCGTGACAGTCTTTTTTTTCAGATCTCTCAAGTATAAAGAGGTTCCGGCCAATGTCCGGCTTATCATTAATGCCTGGAATTCTGTCCGGGATGACCGGACAAAGGCAGACATTAATGAGTGCAGTCGTGCCGATACAGGCAATCAGGATTGAATTGCGACCTCCCGAAGATGGGCGATCCAACATTGCCAGGGCCGTGTATCTTCACTGCATGTCCAAGGGCAGCCGGAAAAATTTTCTTCCCGAATGGGACAGAGTCCGTACTTGAGAGTGCAGATCATCTTTGCGGCCTTTTCCAGAGCAGGTTCCGCTCTTTGTTCATGAGGTTTTTGCATAGTGCTCCTCCTTTATCTTCAAGGTTCACAGTCTGTCCCCAAATTTCACAGTGACAGCTGAACATTTTGATTAATAATAGAGTCAAGGTATTATGCCGCTGTTACCATGCTGTTAAAAAACGATTAACCTGAATGTTTCAGAATAAACTTTGCTAACCCAATTTTAACAATATGCTAATAGAGCTGTAATCGGCAATCAGTAGTATCACCCAAAATTTGCAGAAAAGAAGAAAGACAGAACATACCTATAGAGCTGGCCTATACAGCAGGATTTTGGAGAAACACAGTGCCTCATAAAAAAATGATCAACCGCACGCTGCATCGGGAAATAGATTTACTGAAAAAGATGTTTATTGATCTCGGAGCGTTGGTAGAAGATCGCCTGAGCAAGGTCTGCATTATGATTGAGACTTGGGATAAAGACTTGGCCCAAGAGATTATTCGTACGGATAATGAGATTGACCAAATGGAGGTGCAGATTGAAGAGGACTGCCTCAAGGTGCTGGCTCTCCATCAACCGGTTGCCAGTGATCTCCGCCTTATCGTTGCTATTATCAAAATTAATAGTGAGCTGGAACGAGTTGGTGATATGGCAGTCAGTATTGCCCGGCGGGTCCAGGTTATTCAGAAAAAGGGAAAAGGATCTTTTACAGTGGACTACACCCCAATGGCCAACAAGGTTTTGGGGATGATGAAGATGAGTCTGGATGCTTTGGTCAGGGAAAACGCAAATTCTACCCGCCAAATATTTATTGAAGATGAGGAAATTGATATCCTGCGCAATCAGGCCTATAAAGCAGTGGTTAATGAGCTTGATGCAGATACCGGTCATGCTGCTGCTCTTATGAATATGTATTTATTGTCCATTCATTTGGAACGTATCGGTGACAGGGCCTGTAATATTGCCGAAGAGGTGATTTATCTTGTTGAAGGCGATATTGTCAGAAATGAATAAGAGCAGGCTGGAGTATTTTTTTTTCAGCCGTATAAGGATTTCGCCACAGACACTCAACCCTTCATCAAAAAAACGATATGTTATTTTTTTATATTCCAGCATTATTGCTGATCTTGAGTTCACTTGCCTATTGGCAGGGGCGGGCAAAAGCCTTTGCTTTGAGTACGCAAAAAAGGGAAGGAAGTACTAGGCTCCACTCCAGGCCGACCTATTATGGACTCTTAGCTGCTTTTTGGTGTGGTATTCCAGGACTGCTGCTCTACCTGTCCTGGCTGGCAGCGTCTGATTGGATGTTGACCCGCTTTGTCTTGCAGAGCCTTCCAGAAGGGATGCAGAATCTCTCGCCAGATGAGTTAAACCTGCTCCTCAATGACCTGCATAATCTTATTTCAGGTCATCAGGCTGCTGGTAATATTGATCCGGCAATGCAGGCAGCAGCTGATTTTTATCTCCGCTTGCAGTCCATCAGCTCCATCGCCCTTGCTGTGGTTATTCTGGTGACGTCCATTATCGCCTTTGTGTTGATCTATCGCCGAATCCAACCCACCTTACGTGCCCGGAATCATGTGGAGCGCATTATCCGGTATCTGCTCATTGGTTGCTCAACCCTGGCTATCTTCTGCACAGTTGGTATTGTTCTTTCTGTCCTTTTTGAGTCCATTCGTTTTTTTCAGCATATTTCTGTGACAGACTTTCTTTTTGGCCTGAAGTGGAGTCCTCAGATGGCCATGAGGGCGGATCAGGCAGGGAGTTCCGGAAGTTTTGGGGCAGTACCAGTCATGGCAGGTACCTTTATGATTACCAGCATTGCCATGTTGGTGGCTGTGCCCATAGGTTTGCTGTCAGCCGTGTATTTATCAGAATATGCCGGGCCTGCCTTTCGGGGTGTTGTCAAACCGCTTCTGGAAATTTTGGCCGGGATCCCCACTGTTGTCTATGGTTTTTTTGCTGCCCTGGTTGTTGCTCCCTTTCTTCGCCAGGCCGGGACCTTTATCGGGCTTGATGTTTCTTCGGAAAGTGCTCTGGCTGCCGGATTGGTTATGGGAATCATGATTATTCCCTTTATTTCTTCCCTTTCTGATGATGTGATCAACGCTGTTCCCCAGGCCTTGCGCGATGGATCCTATGGTTTAGGAGCTACCAAGAATGAGACAGTGATCCAGGTTGTACTGCCTGCTGCCCTGCCGGGTATTGTGGGCGGGGTGCTGTTGGCCGTGTCCCGGGCCATTGGTGAGACCATGATCGTGGTTATGGCAGCTGGTCTTTCGGCAAATCTTACGGCTAATCCTCTGGAAGCAGTGACCACAGTGACGGTACAGATTGTGACCCTGTTGGTTGGTGATCAGGAGTTTGATAGCCCGAAGACTATGGCAGCCTTTGCTCTTGGTCTCCTGCTCTTTATCGTGACCTTGATTCTGAACGTTATTGCCTTACATATTGTTCGGAAATATCGCGAAGAGTATGAATGAGGGAGTATAAGAAGGGATGGCTGGGGTGATACGAAAGGAAGAGACAGAACAGCGAGTTCTGTCTCCCTTCAGATGCCTTTTGGTTCAGGATCGCCCCAGACCGGTTAAGCCAAGGCTGTTGTATCGCTCATTGGATCAAACGAAATTTCCATGGAGCGGACCGGGCAAACAGGCACACAAAGACCGCAGGCAGTGCATTTTTCTGGATCAAAAATGACTTCCATTCCAGGCCGCTGAATATATAAGGCTGCAACCGGGCAAATGCCAGTACAGGCTCCGCATTGATAGCATTTGTTTTCATCTCGATGAACTTTGCCAGCAAGGCGTTCTGCCTGTACACCAAGCGACTTCAGGTAGTCAAGGCTATCAGTGACTTTTTCTTTTTGTCCCTTGAGTTCCACCACCATGATACCGTCCCGTTGGGGGCGGATATCTGCTTTCAGGATGTTAAATTCGACTTCATAACGTTGAATCAGATGATAGATAACGGGCTGGCTTGAGGTCTCTTTGGGATAACGGAGAAAATATATTTTGGTCATTGTACCGTAGCATGTTGAAGGTTCAGGAGTTTTTACTGTACTCCAGATAGGTTAAATCAGCTTTTCAACAGACCTAAGAGTTCTTGTAAGAGCTTTTCTGGCTCCGCCTCAGTATCAATATATGTGATCTGCTGAGGAGTGAGTTCATCAGGCTGCTCAAATTTTTCCCGTTGCTGGACAAAGATTTCCCACCGTCCGTCTGAAACAGCAGTGGGATCCTGGCCCCGCAGAGTAAGACGACGCTGGGTTTCCTTTTCAGAACAGGAGCAAAGAAAGAAGCGTATCTTGGCTTGAAGGGAAGCAGCCCACTCACTGACCTTATGCCGCTCCGTTTTCGTACTGTAGGAACCGTCTAGAACAACACCTAGCGCCCCCTTACTAAGATCCTGAGCTGCTCTGTTTAACATGGTTTGATAGGTTTTTTTCGTGAACTCAGGAGTGTATATCCCCTGCCCCATGCCATCAGATCGGCGTTCATTGCCAGCTATCCCTGCCAGTTCTTTGCGGACTCTGTCCGTATTATAATAGGGAAGGTTTTGCTTTTCGGCAAAGAGTTCAGCCAGGGTTGATTTTCCCGAGGCAATCAGACCAAAAAAGATGTAGAGGGTAGGCTGCTCTGTTTTTTGTTTATCCGTCATCACGCTAAAGTATTTTTTATTCCTCCCTCCTCAAAGGAAGGGGGAGGGATGCGAGTTATATGAACGTACCGGGTGAATCCTGGAGTCGCCCAGCATTCAGCTTGTATGTTTTTGTCCCTTCCCTAATGAATTAAGGAATTTAATAGAAATATTCTATCCATTATTGTGAGTGCCGTAAGGGCACGGCGCGCCGTGCCCTTACAATGCATTACCTGAAAAAGCAAGGGATGCAAATTATGCTGTATAGCTCTCGGCCAAAGCAAAGTATTTGGCAGCCGCTTCCAGGCAGCTTTTTTTCACTGCCTCATCCACAGCCGGGTCAGCAGCTGTAAACAGGCCAATTTTTCCCCGGACATAAGCGCGATAGCATTTATAAAAATTCAGCATTTCTTTGAGAGTGGTATCACCAGCCTGCCGGCAGAATTGATCAATGCAGTAGTTGGACAGGTCTTGCAGCCCGTGTAAATCCAGATCCATTGCTAAGAATCCGATATCGCTGGCTATGTCGCAGTAGCGGAAGCGGCGATTGAATTCGATGCAATCGTAGATATAGACCTGGTCAGCAAGACAGATATTTGCCGAGTACAGGTCACCGTGGCAGTCGCGGATATTGCCGCCTTTAATGCGCTGGTTAAAGAGTTTTTCTTGCTTGAGGAATTCTTTGGACCAGGAAGATATTTTATCAAATTGTTCCTGACTGAGAGCGCTGTTTGTATCATTACTGATAAAGTCCTTGGTTTGGTCAAAATTTTCCAGCACATTGACAGCAACAGATTCAGCCGTGCCATATCCGTCTATTTCATCGGTGCGGTCAGCCTTCTGGTAAAAAGGTATGAGTTTGGCAACAATGGCATCAATATGAGCGAGGTCGAGCTGACCAGCCTGAATCAGGTTGCCCATCATTTTGTCTTCCGGCATTCTGGCCATTTTTACTGCGTATTCAATGATGTCGCCGCTTCCATTCAGGCTATATTTATCACCTTCCTGGGTCACGGTGACCAGATCAAGGTAGATCTCAGGACAAAGGCGTCGATTGAGCTGGAGTTCCTGTTGGCAGCATTGTTGCCTTTTTTCCAGGGTGGAAAAATCAAGAAAGCCAAAATCTACAGGTTTTTTGAACTTGTAGACATGATCGCCTGTAAGCAGAACAAAGGAGATATGGGTTTGCACCAGTTGGACAGAGTCTTTGGGGCAGGTTGCCTGTTCTGTTGCCAGCAGGGCGGATATAAATTCGGGAAGATTATCGTTTGCCATTGGTATGTCTTTTAGGATAAATTTTTGCGTTTAAAGTTGAGTTGAAACTTGAGTGTAAAGTTTTTGGGTGAAAAATACAAGAGTGGTTATTTATCTGGAAACCAACGGTTCAGGGTTATTACCAGCTCTTCCTGGTTCAGGGGTTTGGTGAGATAATCATCCATGCCAGCGGTAAAGCATTTTTCTTTATCACCGCTCATGGCGTTAGCAGTCATGGAGATAACCAAACGATGTTTGCCGTGCAGTCTCAGTCTGAGATTGCTGATCAGGTTGTTATCCATTTTATCAGCAATATGAGGGTCAATTTCTTTGCCTTCTTCGCAGGCCCGGATAATTCGGGTAAATTGATAGCCGTCCAGTTTGGGCATTTGCACATCTGTCAGGATGAGATCAAATTGATCTTCCAGAATAATGTGTAAGGCTTCAATACCGTCAACAGCCTCAACAACTTCATGTTTGAATTTTTCCAGCACAACCCGAATCAAAAAGCGATTTGCCGCATTATCTTCCACCAGCAAGACCCGAACAGGGCGAATGTTCATTATTTCAGAGCTGCTCTTTTTCTGGCGTGTTATTTTTTCCTGAGAGCTTGTGGCAAACATTGCGGTGAACGAAAAAGTGCTGCCTTTGCCGTACTCGCTCTCCACATTGATTGTACCGTCCATGAGTTCACAGAGCTGACGGCAGATGGCAAGGCCAAGGCCGGTACCGCCGAATTTTCTTGAAACAGAGCTGTCTGCCTGGGAAAAAGCACTGAAGATCGAATGTATTTTTTCCTTTTTAATGCCAGCTCCCTGGTCAGTGACTGCCACACGCAGGGTGATTGTTTCAAGGCCAGCATGCACTAAGGTCACATTGATACGAATGGTCCCTTTTTCAGAAAATTTTATTGCATTACTGAGCAGATTGAGGATGATCTGGCGAAAACGCAGACTATCACCAGCAACAGCAACAGGAACATCAGGGGCGATTTCCAGGGTAATCCCAAGCCCTTTTTCTTTTGAAAGAATGGAAACCGTTCGCATGGCTGCTTCAATAGTCTCTGCAAGAACAAAGGGATGTTCATCCAGTTCCATTTGTCCGGCTTCAATCTTGGAAAAATCAAGAATATCATTGATCAAAGCCAAGAGTGAATCAGCTGACAGTTTAACGGTTTCCAGGTAACTCTTTTGCTGCGGGTCAGAGGCTTTTTCCAGGGCAAGATCAGTCATTCCCATGATCGCACTCATTGGTGTCCTGATCTCATGGCTCATATTGGCGAGAAAGACTGATTTTGATTGGGAGGCAGCTTCTGCTTTCAGACGAGCTGTTTGTAATTGCTGTCGCATCTGGAGCAGCTCAAGCTGAGTATTGATCCTGGCCCGCACAACCTCCAGTTTAAAGGGTTTGGTGATAAAGTCAACAGCTCCGGCATCAAGCCCTTGCAGCTCATCGCTCTCCTTATCCAGCGCACTGAGGAAAATAACCGGAATATTTCTTGTTTGATCATTTTCCTTGAGACGGCGGCAGACTTCATAGCCATTAATTCCAGGCATCATGATATCCAGAAGGATGAGGTCTGGTTTTGGTTTTTGAACAGCAAGTTCCAGACCCTGCACACCACTTGTTGCAACCTTTATTTTATATTCAGAGGACATAGCTTCCCCGAGGAGCATCAGGTTGTCGACTATATCGTCAATAATAAGAAGGGTGTGTTGTTCATTCATGTAGAGAATCAGGCACAGGCCGCACTGCTTGTTTTCCGTAGCTCTGGGTCTATTATCCCGCTTCCAGAGGCAGGATGGGTTTTGGTGGCAAAAGTGTCTTGGTTGTAAAAAAGAGCATCTGTTGCACTTTTTACCTCATAAGGTATGCTGCATCTTATAATACTCTACTATAATGTTGGCACCAGTGCAACGGATGGAAAGAGCAGGCTGATGTTTTTCGTATCTTGTTTGCAATAAGGAAGAAAAGAGGAGATGGAGACTTACCTGTTTTTAAGGTTTGCGGCCTTGAGCAGGGCAAGCTCCGGGGCATCAGCAGGCAGTTGTGTATTTTCTTTTTTTTCCGCCAGCTCGGAAAGGATGCGGTTGGCAAGCATTTTGCCCAACTGAACCCCCTCCTGGTCAAACGAATTAATATTCCAGCAAAAACCCTGCATAGTAATTTTATGTTCATAGAGAGCCAGCAAAGCCCCCATGCTGTACGGGGTCAGCTGGTCGGCAATGAGCAGGGAGTTGGGACGGTTTCCTGAAAAAGATTTGTTGGGGTTTGCAGCTGGTCTGCCTGCGGCCAGGGCTAAGGACTGTGCAAGCATATTGGCCAGTAATTTTTGTTGTGAGGTTGAGTTGTTGACTACAATATCCTGCTGATATTGAGAGGAACGAAAGCCGATAAACTCAGCAGGCACAATTTCAGTCCCCTGATGGAGCAATTGATAAAAGGCGTGCTGACCATTGGTACCAGGTTCTCCCCAGACAATGGGGCCGGTTTTCCAGGAGACTGGTTTACCTGATCTGCTGACCTGTTTACCATTGCTTTCCATATCGCATTGCTGGAGATGAGCAGGGAAACGGAGCAGGGCCTGACTATAGGGAAGGATGGCAAGGGTATTATAACCCAGGAAGTTTCGGTTCCAAATGCCCAACAGGGCCATCAACAAGGGAAGGTTTTGTGTGATATCCTCTTGCTCTCCTGCAAGGTCAGCAGCATTGCCTCCTCGTAAGAGTTCCAGGAAGTTTTCATAGCCCAGAGCAAAGGCCAGGGTCACTCCACCAACCATAGAAGTGGCAGAGTAGCGTCCCCCGATATAATCGTACATATGGAATGCAGCCAGGTATTGGTCTGGATCATCCATGGGACTGCCTTGACCTGTGACAGCAATCATATGTCGGGCAGGATTAAGTCCGGCAGCAGTCAGGGCAGAGCGCACCAGTTGTTCGTTGGTCAGGGTCTCCAGGGTAGTTCCGCTCTTGGAAACCACATTGACCAGGGTTCTGGAAAGGTCAATTCCTGAGAGGACATCAGCAGCATCGTCAGGGTCAACATTGGCAATAAAACAGGCCTGACGTCCGTGTTGGCAGTACGGTTTCAAAGCCTGATAAAGGGCACGGGGGCCAAGATCTGAGCCGCCGATTCCCACCTGTACCATTGTGGTAAAAGACTGGCCCTGGTGATTGGTAATTATCCCTTTGTCGAGATCAGTCAGGAATTTTTGCAGACGAGCAAGCTGTGTTTTGGCCTCAGCAGTTGCCTGGGAAGCACATGGGGTCTGGGTAAAAATATCCCGACAGGCAGTATGGAGGGCCGGGCGATCTTCACTCTCATGACCGATAATCTTGTTCATGATGGCCCCGGATTTCATGGCCTTGAACTGTTCAACCAGGCAGGCTTCATCAGCGAGTTCCTGTAAGGTCTGCATAACCTTTTTGTCGACTCGCTGGGTACTGTAGAGAAAGTCAAAGCCACAGGCAGAGGTGCGATAGGAGGCTATGCGTTCAGGAGGAAGGCTGGTTGGGTCAGTAAGAGAATACGGGGTCTGAGCCAGTTGTTCCAGTTTTTGCACGGCCTTCATCTTGCCAAAATCTTTAAAAAGATCCATTCCTGTCCTCCTGATTTTTTTTCAATTTGGAGCCTGGGCTACAAGTTTTCATATCCTTTTTTACATTTCCAGAAGCAATAGGCCTTGGGAGTAGAGGTAACCCATTGAAACCAAAGAGCCAATAATTCCCAGCCAGACATCGTCCCAACTCCAGAGTTTTTTACTCCACAGGTCAAGTCCTTCTTTGACAATGGTTACGGTGATTCCAGAGGCATAGAAGGGTGGCCAATACACACCCAGCAGGGTTAAGATAAAGCCCCAGAAAAAATGGAGTTGCAAATCCCATCGAAAAATCCGCATGACCACGACAGCAGCACGCTGATACCATTGGAGTAGGTTCATTATCGTATAAAATCCTTTTTTATTGCGTTGCTCTTGTTTTCATGTCCTGAATCACAGCAGCATAATCATCCTGACTATAGACGGCAGATCCAGCAACAAAGATATTTGCCCCGGCTTCAGCCATTGCTCCGATGGTCTTGGGACTGATCCCACCGTCAATTTCTATGCCTGCATCCGGATTGACCTTGTCCAGCATAGCCCGCAGAGTACGGCATTTTTTCAAGGTGGATTCAATAAATCCCTGGCCGCCAAAGCCTGGATTGACACTCATCAACATCACCAGGTCCAGCTCTTCAAGGACATAATCCAGGGTGGATAATGAGGTTGCCGGGTTGAGGACAGCACCGGCTTTTTTCCCCAGGCTGCGAATGAAATTCAAGGTGCGGTGGAGATGGGTACAGGCTTCCACATGCACGGTGATCCAGTCTGCACCGGCATCGGCAAAGTCTTTGATATAGCGATCCGGGTCAGTAATCATGAGGTGGACATCCAGGGTCAGATCTGTGACCTGGCGTGCTGCGTCGACCACTAAAGGCCCGATGGTGATATTGGGGACAAAATGACCATCCATCACGTCAATATGAATGACTTCGGCACCAGCTTTTTCAACGGCCCGGATTTCATCACCGAGTTTGGAAAAGTCAGCTGAGAGGATGGAAGGGGCTATCATAAGATTCTTCATTTGGGTGAACCTTGTGGCACATGACCAATAATATTTTTCAGCGTCAAACATGGACGATTATATGTGAATTATCCGCTTATAGTAACAGAATATATCAAATGTGTCTATGTTCGTTGTTCACAGTGTGCTTAAAAATGTGGTTTCCTGTGCTCCCTCTCAAGCTGAAATGTCATGGGGTAGAGTATGAATTATAAATCAGTTCTTCTGTCGCAAAACCAAGTTTTTGGGCCTGGGCAACAAAACGATCCAGTAGTTTTTGGTCTACGGTTGGTGTGCGTGCCAGTAACCAGAGGTAGGAAGTGTCTGGGCCAGAAACAAAGGCGTATTGATAATTTTCCCTGTCCAGCTCAAAAATTACATAGGAACCATAAAAAGGGCCAAAAAAGGAAACCTTGAGATACCCTGTGTTCGGTTCCTCAACAAAAAAGGCCTTGCCGGTAGCTTTTTTCCATTTGTTTTCTGCGGTCAGGAAACCACGGTTGGTCACTGAGACCCCACCGTCTTCCCGTAAAGAGTACTCTGCAATGACCTGTTCCATGCCTCGCTCAAAGGAGTGATCAAGGCGAGCAATTTCATACCATGTGCCCAGGTACCTGTTGATCTCAAAATTTTTGACCGGTCTAACCGATGCGGGCATTCCAAGACAGCCGCCCAGGCATAATGTTGTAGCAAAAAGGAAGAATTTTTTAGCCCTGAAAGGTAGTTTCATTCTGTCTAATCTCCTGTTTATGGAAAGAAGTTGTTGAGTTAGATTTTTTGTACGAATAATCAGTTAAATAGTTGCGGTGTTAGAGTTCTGTTTTTTTGTTGGCGCAGAGGGAAAAAAGTTGACAAAAATTCAAAAATGATTATATATATAATATATAGATTTAATACTGATCCAGTATCTGAAAATACCACTACGGGGGACGAATATGCAACAATCAGTAGCAATCCTTTTTTTCATCTCCTTTCTTCTTCTTGCCAATTCCGTTTATGCCACAGGTGTGTGTCTCAAGGGGTATGGAGAGACCCCTGATGAAGCATTTAAAGTAGGGGCGAATCTTTTAAAAAAGAAGGCTGACGAGTTGGGAAATGAGTCGCTTTTGGAAAAACTTCAGATCCGCATTTTGCCTGAAAAGAAAAAAGACCTTTATACAGTATTGGTTTATTCTATGGATACGCAAACCTCTTGTGATCTTCCACAGAAGCCTCAACCAGCAAAGGCAGATCAAGCGAACTGTACAAAGAATATCTGCACCATCTGATCAATGAGCATTCCATGTCCTTGGCAACGTCACCTCAGATATCTTCCTTCAGATTCAGGTTTTGCTTTGTAAAAACTCCTATGAGGAGAAACCGCCCTTTTTTAGAGGATCAATCTCTATTTGGTAGCGATTGATCCTTCTTTTCTTCACCTTACTCTACACAATCAGTCCGGTTTTCACACAGTTTTTTGATCTTTTTTTGTAACCCCATGCTCTCAGCGGCTTTGTTCTGTTTGAAGTTGAAGGGAATCTCTGTTATACATCTGTATGTGTTATGCGGGGCAAGTCTTTTCCTGACTTAGGGGAGTGATCGAGATCCCATCGTTTTAACAAAGAGCAGAAAATTTGTGGAGAAATTCATGCATATTTTAGTTACCGGCGGGGCCGGATATATCGGCAGTCACACCTGTCTGGAGTTACTGGAAAGCGGTTATGAAGTCACTGTTCTTGATAATCTCTGCAATGCGAGCCGGGAGGGGTTACGGCGGGTGGAAAAGCTCACCGGGAAAACCCTTAATTTTTTTCAGGTTGATTTGCTGGATGCTGATGCCCTGGATATGGTGTTTCGGCAGAATGCTGATGCAACAGCAGTGATCCATTTTGCCGGACTCAAGGCTGTGGGCGAGTCTGTGGAAAAGCCTCTGCTATATTATCAGAATAATCTGACGGGCACGATGAATCTGTGTCAAAGTATGCAACAGCACGGGATCAGGAATATGGTCTTTAGTTCGTCAGCCACGGTGTACGGCGACCCTGCTTCGGTTCCGATTACTGAGGATTTCCCTCTGCTGGCCTGCACCAATCCCTATGGGCGAACCAAAGCCATGATTGAGGATATCCTGCGTGATCTCCATGTTGCGGATGAGGAATGGAATATCAGTCTACTCCGCTATTTTAATCCTGTGGGTGCCCATGCAAGCGGGGAGATCGGTGAAGATCCCAATGGTCTTCCCAACAATCTGATGCCTTATATCTCTCAGGTTGCAGTGGGAAAACTGGACCAACTTTCTGTCTTTGGCGATGATTATCCCACCCCGG
Organism: Candidatus Electrothrix sp.; assembly: GCF_052785085.1. NCBI lineage: Bacteria > Pseudomonadati > Thermodesulfobacteriota > Desulfobulbia > Desulfobulbales > Desulfobulbaceae > Candidatus Electrothrix > Candidatus Electrothrix sp. The sequence goes on along the minus strand of NZ_JALAAI010000021.1, from coordinate 9,356 downwards.
ACGGGACTGGCGTCCGCGATTATATTCATGTGGTTGATCTTGCCAAGGGCCATCTCTGCGCCTTGGAGAAATTGACAGAAAATCCAGGTGTGGTTACCTATAATCTGGGCACCGGCCAAGGGTATTCTGTATTGGAGATGATCAGGGCCTTTGAAAAGGCTTCTGGAAAAAAGGTACCTTATACTATAACGCCACGTCGACACGGGGATATCGCCCAATGTTATGCCGACCCCTCCTTTGCGGCCCAGGAGCTGGGCTGGAAGGCGGAAAAAGGTCTTGATGCCATGTGTGCTGATGCCTGGAACTGGCAGTCCAAGAATCCTCATGGGTATGCCGGGTAATTTATCAATCTCTTATCAGGGAGCAAAAAGAAAAAATGTCTTTTAAAGACGACGAATCCTGCGGATGCGAAGGGCATGCGCCGCCAGTCAACCTGGAGGTTGATCCTATCCCTTCCATTGTTAATCAGCTGACAGAGGGCTTTATCTCAAAAAGATGGTCCAGTCATATTGAGCCGGTTCCCATCCCCACCAAAAAAGAGGTGGTTGATCTGGTGCTCCAGGCCCAGCGGGTCATGTTTCCTGGTTATTTCAGCTCCACCATGCTCAATCCTTCCGGCCTGGAATATCATCTTGGTCATAACATGACGATTCTTTACAGGAATTTAATCCGGCAACTCAGTTCAGCCATTCGCCATGACTGCTTTCGCCATAATCAGCCCTGTTCCGATTGTAATGCACGGAGCCATGAATTGGCAGGGCGATTTATCCGAGAGCTACCAAAGATCAGGGAGACCCTGGAAATGGATATTCAGGCGACTCTGGACGGCGATCCGGCAGCTCGTAATGCGGATGAGGTGATTTTTAGTTATCCTGGATTTTTTGCCGTGTTTGTTTATCGCCTGGCTCATATCCTGTTTACTCTGGACATCCCTATTTTACCAAGAATTCTCAGTGAATATGCTTACCATCGTACCGCCATTGATATCCATCCTGGTGCAGATATTGGCGAGTCTTTTTTTATTGATCATGGCGCAGGCGTGGTGGTTGGAGAGACCTGTGTTATCGGCAATCGGGTGCGTTTATACCAGGGCGTGACCCTTGGGGCCTTGTCTCTCCCTAAAGGAGCAGGAAAGAAGCTGCGTGATACCAAACGTCATCCAACCATTGAGGATGATGTGATTGTTTATGCAAGTGCCATTATTCTTGGCGGTGATACCGTGGTCGGGGCCCGCTCCATAGTGGGCGGTAATGTCTGGCTGACCAAGAGTATTGGCCCGGATACCAAGGTCTTAGTGAAGCAGCCCGAGCTTGTGTATGGAGGAAAGGATGAGTAATATTCTGAATTCGATGAGGAAGAGCACTATTGAAGACGTTTGACAGTACAGAACCAAGAGAGCGGAAAAGGTATAGCCGACCATATATGATTGCATGGTTGCTTGTTTTTTTTGCTTTAAGTTTGGACAATGATTGCCGGGCCATGGGCAATCTTTTTGGAGAAGAAATCACCTGGAAAGGGTATAAGGAAGGATTAGCCCAGGCTGCGAGAGAAGGGAAGTCTGCCATTATTATCTTTTACTCCGAATCCTGCACTGCCTGTAAGAAATATAAAAGGGTGTTTCAGGACAGCAGTATTGTAGAAGCCTCAAAATCCTTTGTCATGATCCGTGTGAACACCCGGCAGTATCCCCGGCTGAGTGCCAAATATCAGTTTGACGGCAAGTATGTACCCAGAACCTTAGCGCTCTTTCCTGACGGCAAAATAATGCATCATCTCTACCCTTCCAAACGATATAAGTATTTTGTCGGACTTGAGCCGGATAACCTGTTGCGCCTGATGAAAAAGGCCCAGGAGGAGATAGGACGTTAGTCCTGCTTGCCTTTATGAGTCAACAAAGAGAGCTATTCCCTGTACCGCGAAAAAAAGAAGTCTACCTGATTGACGGCAGTGCCTATATATACCGGGCCTATCATGCCATCAGACCCCTGACCAACAGCAACGGTCTGCCCACCCATGCTGTCTATGGTTTCACCACAATCCTGCGCCGTCTTTTGCGGGAAAAAGAGCCGGAACACCTTGCTGTGGCCTTTGATACCAGGGGACCGGTTTTTCGTCATACGATTTCAGCGGAGTATAAGGCCAATCGCCCGCCCATGCCCGAGGATTTGGTGCCCCAGATTCCCTATATCCATAAGATCGTGGATGCCTATAATCTGTTGAGCATGTCGGCAGATAATCTGGAGGCAGATGATCTGATCGCCTCAGCAGCCCAGCTGTTGGTGGAACAGGGCTGCAAGGTGGTGATCGTTTCCGGGGATAAGGATCTCTTACAGCTTGTCTCTGAGGACATCACCATGTGGGATCCCATGCATGATCGACTCATGGATGCGGCTGCGGTGGAAGAGAAATACGGTCTCGGCCCGAAACAGTTGCTGGATTATTTTGCCTTGGTCGGTGATTCGTCAGACAATATCTCCGGCGTCCCAGGAGTTGGGCCCAAGACCGCCCAGAAACTGCTTGCGGAATATACGACCTTGGAGGGGCTGTATGAGCAGATCGACGGCCTAAAAAAATCCAAGATGAAAGAACGGCTTATTGCCCATAAGAAGGACGCCTTTCTTTCCCGTGATCTGGTGCGCTTAGAGGAAAAGGCCGAGGTGGCAGCGGATCTCCAGGCCTATCAGGTCGTTGAAGCTGACCCGGATACCCTGCGGGACCTGCTCACCGAGCTGGAGTTTTTCACCCTGCTCAAGTCTGAGGTGCCTGCGGCCAAGGTGGCCACAGAGGGATTTGTCCTGGTTCGGCAAAGGGAGGAGCTGGAGCAGCTTGTAGAACTGCTTGGGAAACAGCTGCAAGGGGCTGGGCAGCTGGTGCTGGATACGGAAACCACTTCCCTTGATCCCTTGCAAGCGGAATTGGTCGGGGTATCACTTTGCACAGAGACAAAACAGGCTTGGTATCTGGCCTGCGGTCATCGGGATAGTGAGGGGGAACTGTTGCCGGACCAGCTGACAGTGCAGGATATTGTTGATCTCCTCGGTCCCTTGCTCACCGATCCTGACCTTGCCAAAATCGGTCATAACCTCAAATACGATTACGCCATTCTGGCTGCCCTGCAGAACGGTGGGATTCGTTTAGCTGGCCCCTTGTATGATACTATGCTCGGGGCCTGGTTGCTTGAGCCTGGTCGGCGATCTTATAAACTGGATGATCTGTGCCAGGAAATCGATCTGAAACTCACGCCTTTCAGCGAAGTGGTAGATGGAGATAAATCCTCAGATGCCTTTTGCCGGGTTGCTCCCGATATTGCCAAAAATTACAGTTGCGAGGATGTCTTTGGCAGTCTGCGTCTCTTTGAAGAACAACGGCCTGAGCTGGAAAAACAGGAATTGTGGACACTCTTCAGTGAGGTGGAAGGGGCCTTAATTCCGGTGTTGGCCGCAATGGAAGAGACCGGGATACTGCTGGATAAAGAGGTGCTGCAAGGCCTGACCAAGGAATTTGGTGCCCGGATGGATGAGCTGGAGCAGGAGATCTATGCCTTGGCTGGACATGCCTTTAATATCAATTCGTCGCAACAGCTGGCAGAGGTACTCTTTGATGAGCTGGGCCTGCCCAAGGGCCGCAAGACCAAGACAGGCTATTCCACGGATGTGAAGGTGCTGGAAAAGCTCTCCCATAAACATGAACTGCCGGCCCGGATTCTTCGCTTCCGTAATCTGGCGAAACTGAAGTCCACTTATGTGGATAAATTGCAGACCCATATCAGCCCGGTGACCGGGCGGGTTCATTCTTCCTTTAACCAATGGGGCACGGCCACGGGTCGTCTCAGCTCCAGTAATCCTAATTTGCAGAATATTCCTATTCGTACTGAGGAAGGTCGCCGGATTCGTTCTGCCTTTATTGCGCCGCCGGGTAGTCTGCTGCTGTCAGCGGATTACTCCCAGATTGATCTGCGGGTTTTGGCCCATTACAGCCAGGATCAGGCTTTATTGGAGGCTTTCAGAGGGCAAGGGGATATCCATAGTCAGACCGCAGCTGAGATCTTTCAGGTAGCTCCGCAGCTGCTCACCGGAGAGATGCGGCGGGTGGCGAAGAGTATCAACTTCGGCATTGTCTACGGCATGTCCGCCTTTGGCTTGTCAGCACAGCTCGGGATCAGCCGTAAGGATGCCCAGACCTTTATTGACCGTTATTTTGTCCATTACCCGGGGATTCAGCAATTTATGGATGATATTATGGATCAGGCACGGGCGGACGGCTATGTTACTACCTTGCTGGGGCGACGGCGGCAGCTTCCGGAGATCAATGTGAGCAATCGGAATCGTCGTCAGTTTGCCGAGCGGATGGCTATTAATACGCCTATTCAGGGGACAGCCTCGGATATCATCAAGCTGGCTATGATCAAGGTGCATGAGGAGTTGCTTACACAAAAGGCCCAGGCCAAATTGCTGCTTCAGATCCATGATGAGTTAGTGCTGGAAGTGCCAGAGGATGAACAGGAGTCTGTTGCTGCTATGGTGAAGGCGACGATGGAGTCAGTCATGAAGCTGGATGTTCCGCTCAAGGTGAATACTGAGGTTGGGCCGAGTTTGGATAAGGGGGAGTGAGGTCATTCAGAAGTGAATCCTTGGATAAATTTTGTGCAAACGCAGGTGGAAAATCGGGGGCAAGCCCCGATTCAGGTCTGGTACAGCAACCAAATCTCAGCAAACCAAAATCATCCTCTGCTCACTGCTCTGCTTCCTCCTTTTTCCCCGCCCCAGAGATAGCCTCCTTGTACTCTGGTGTATCAACATGGCATTTGGTGCAGTCTGCTTTGAGATCAAAAGCCAAGGTTCCGTTATGGCAGGCTCCGCAGTATTTACCGTCATACATGGCTTCCATGGTAAAATCAGCCTGTTCACCGGTGCTGCCCGTCTTCATGTCAAAGAGCTTCATATGACACTCGTTGCAGGCCAGGCCGAGTTCCTTATTGTGTAAGGCGTGATCAAAAAGGACTTTGACCGTTTTTTTAAGGAGAATAGTATTCGGGGGATTGACGTCATTACCATGACAGCGTTTACATTTGGCTTCATCCTGAATGCTGAAGGCTCCAGTTCCGTTATGGCAGGCACCGCAGTATTTTCCCTCCCGGAATGAGATCTTATTGAAATCACCACTGGCCTTGGCACGACTGGCTGACATCTCAAAAATTTTATTATGGCAGTCAGTACATTGCAGGCCTGCGCTGGTCACATGGGCCTTATGGCTGAATAACCCGATTGCATAATCAGGGAAAGCATCAGTCTGCTTTGTTGGACTCTCGTTCGCTACAGCTTCCTGATGGCTACTTATTCCAGTAATGACAAAGAGAGTGTTGATAGAACTCAGCAGGGTGAGAGCCATTATTACTTTGTTGAATTTCATTCTTATTTCCTCCAACCTGTTCGTTGATGATGAAAAAAACGGACTCGTTTTCTCGAGCCTCCTGATCCGATGAAAGCGCAGCCTGTTACCAGCAAACTGAGTACAGCGGCTAAGAGCATGACGAATTTTCGTGATTCCATGAGATCCTCCTCTTGTATTAAGGTGATAGGGTAATCGTATTTTTTATGCACTTGGGCGGTATTCAAAAATCTTTCCCTTGAGTTCCTGACCAGCCTCCAGAGTTACATAAGGGCAAGGGGAACTGTACCAACTGTTGACCTGAAAAGCTCCAGGATTAATGATCAGCTTGCCTGCAACGTGCTTGCAGACCGGATCATGGGTGTGGCCGTAGATCACGCAATCCGCATCAGGGAAGACATCCCATATTCTGGATTCAATGGTATCTGCATATCTGCCCAGGGTGTAGCCATGAAGCAGGCCAATGGTAAAATTTCCCAGCTGAAAGCTTCGCTCTCTGGGCAGAGCAGTATGGCTTGTTTTGCCGCAACAGTTGCCGTGAACCGCATAGACGGTTTTATCTGAAAAGATATCCAGTACCGAGATATCAGTCAGGTCACCAGCGTGGATAATTACCTGGCAGTCGGCAAAACATTGCCGGACAGCATCAAGATATTCTCTGCTTGGTCGGTTCAAGTGGGTATCTGAAAGTATTCCTGCTGTGATTGTTTTTGTCATAGTTTTTCTTTCAGTTTATTCAAAAATATTCGCCTGCTGGGCCAAGCCGCCTGGTACCTTCCTCTCAAAATGTTCATACACCGCTGCGGTGGCCATGCGTCCGCGCGGGGTGCGCATGAGAAAGCCTGATTGGATGAGGAAGGGTTCGTAGACATCCTCCAGGGTGGTCTTTTCCTCACAGACCGCAGTAGCCAAGGTATCCAGGCCAATGGGGCCGCCCTGAAACTTATCAATCAGGGTGAGGAGGATACGGCGATCCATATCATCCAGGCCAAAGCGATCCACAGCCAGCATGTCCAGGGCCTTATCTGCCACCTCCTCAGTGACCACGGTGTGCCCTCCAACCTCGGAGAAATCCCGAACCCGCCGGAGGAGCCGATTAGCTATCCTGGGCGTACCCCGTGAACGACGCCCCAATTCCAAGGCACCAGCAGCATCAATTGCAATACCAAGGACTCCGGCTGAACGCTGAACAATGGTGACCAGCTCTTCCGGGCTATAGAATTCCAGGCGTAAGAGGACGCCAAATCGATCACGAAGGGGAGGGGTGAGCAGGCCAGTTCGGGTGGTGGCTCCGACCAAGGTGAAGCGGGGCAGATCAATCTTGACCGAGCGGGCCCCTGGCCCCTGGCCGATGACCAGATCCAGCTGATAATCTTCCATGGCCGGATAAAGGATCTCCTCCACCGCATGGTTGAGGCGATGTATCTCGTCGATAAAGAGCACATCGCCTGCCTGGAGACTGGTCAGGATGGCAGCCAGATCCCCGGAACGTTCAATCACCGGTCCAGAGGTTGTCTTGATGCCCGCACCCATTTCATTGGCGATGATATAGGCCAGAGTGGTCTTGCCCAGACCGGGAAAACCGTGGAACAGGACATGATCCAAGGCTTCACCCCGCTGGCGAGCAGCCTGGATAAAAACCTTTAGGCTCTGCTTGACCTGTTCCTGCCCGATATACTCCTCCAGCCGTTGGGGACGCAGATTGAGATCCGGCAGAGCATCGTCAATCTGCTTTTCTCCCTCAACGATCCGCTTGCCGCTGAGATCTTCCTCGTAATTCATGCCGTATACCTTGTTTTTTCGTAGCAGTTATTGCGACAAACCATAGGATGCCAGAACTTTTTTCCATTCAGGACTTTCTATTTCTTTCAAGAGCGCAATATTAACCTGTTTCAGCAAACGGGAATTTCGTGGGGCACTGAAGCTATAATAATCCGTGCCAAACTTATTTTCATGGAGTTGAATCTTGCTGTCTAAGTCATTCTCCTGAATAAGATGTTTAAGAATGGGTTCATCATAAATAAAGGTCTTAACTTTTCCAAAAGCCAGGGCGGTTACTCCTTCTTCTGTGCTTTTAAAGGCTCTGAAGCCGACATTATGGTTATTTAAGAATACAGCACTGCTGCTTTTTTTGACGGTGCCCACAGAGATTTTTTTGAGATCCTCTACTGTCTCAATCTGTAAACCGATTTTCTTCACAGTCAGGGTTGCAGCTATATTTGCGGTGAAACTGGAAATAATAATAACAGCCGTAAACATCCAGATAACCCCGATTACCCGTCCCAACAGGGTACGAGGGGATTTGTCGCCATACCCGACGGTTGTCATAGTGACCGCAGACCACCAGATACCGTGGCCCAGGCCCTTGACTCCGGTTTCAAACTCTTCATTGTGCTTTTTTTCTGCCAGCCAAACCAAAAAACCAAAGATCATGATAACAATGAAGAGCAAGGCGACCACCTTAAGAAAGTCCGCAGAAAAGAAATTTTTTAAAAAGGCATAGGTGGAGTTTTCCTGATCCGTTGCCACTGCCAGGGCCAGACTGGCAACGTAAAAAGGCTGGCTGAAATCCATTTTTTCTTCCCGTTCACTGGTGACGGAAAAGGGGTTAATGGAAAGATCCACCTGGCCGTTTTCAGTAGCCTCTAAGAGTTCAATAAAATTATATTCTTTAAACTTATAGGATATGCCCAGCTGCTTGGCGATTCTCTCCCAGAGTTCAATGGATAAACCTGTGTAGCCACCAGCCTCTGTCTCCATAATAAAAGGGGGCGTGATTTTGACGCCAATTGTTAAAGAACTGGTTAACGGACTGTCCCCGGATTCATTTTGGGCCTGGGCAATGCTTGTTCCGAGGAAGATGAGGAGAAAGATCAGGATTTTTTTCATGGTATTGTGTTGCGGGTAAAAATTATGGGGCTGTCAGGTATTGTATCCCTGTTTTTTATGCGAGGCTCCGCAGGGCATTGCGGATAAGTTCATCCACCTTCATCTCAGCAGTGCCTTCCGGGTCTGCCTGTTGGACAGAGCGCAGGGCCTGCCAGGCCGTTTCCTGGGGATATCCGAGGTTCACCAGAGCTGAGACCGCATCCTGCATGGCAAAGCCTTCACTACGGGGGGGGATAGTCGCGGCACTTCCCTTGCTCGACATAGCTTGGGACTGTTCTAAGGCAAGCTCACCTACCTTGTCGGCCAGTTCCATGCAAAGACGTTGGGCCGTCTTTTTTCCGACCCCGGACAGGGAGGTCAGGCGGGACAGGTCTTTCAGGTTTACAGCAGTGCAGAGTTCTGCCGGATCAATACCTGACAGGATGGACAGAGCCAGCTTGGGACCAACCCCGGAAACCCCGTTGAGCAAAAGAAAGAGTTTTTTCTGCTCCATATCTGTGAAGCCGTATAGAGTAATGGCATCTTCCCTAACATTGGTATGGATGTGGAGAAATGCTTTTTCTCCTGTTGGTGGCAGCTTATCATAGGTTCTGCTGGAGAGGAGAACCTCGTAACCCACGCCTTGTACGTCAAGAATGACTGAGGTTGGGTCCTTATGTTGAAGAAGTCCAGAGAGTGTTGCTATCATCGTATGTTTCCTTAAAGGCCGGACAAGATATGACCAGTTTGTTCGTTTTTGTGGTCTGATTATAACGAGTACGGGCAATCCGGCAATGTATTTCCCCTGTCTGCCCATCTCTCTCGTGTCCTTGCCTTATCCTGATCAGCAGAGGAAAATTACAAAACCTCCTGATGATGCTTGTAAAAAGATGCCGATTTCTATAATAAGTTAAATAAAAGGAGCGGTATTTCCGCAGGTTCAAGTAATAAGAAAAATAACAAAAGAGTAATACAGGCCCCTGACAGCCTTTTTCTGCTAGCTGGTTAATCTTTTAATTTTACACCAGAAAAAAATGGACATTTGAGATTTTTCTGGTATTAATGTAATAAAAAACGATTTGTCATTGGTAACCAAGGGA
>NZ_JALAAI010000020.1:0-40096 GCF_052785085.1 Candidatus Electrothrix sp. | reverse complement strand
TATCCTGGCGGGACAGTAAGAAAAAAAATGAAAATAAAAAAATCTGTGGTGCCAAGAACGAATTGCCAAAACACTTAACATGCTGATTTCAAAAGGATTATTTTCTCGGTATCGCAAAGTTGGGTTGAGCTTATTATAGAGTAAATTTATTTTTTTTTACCTTTTTTCGTGATAAAAGTAATTTCACATTCGGCAGATATTTCTTTGCTAGCCCTATAACAGAACGAGCCTCTTATGCAAAAGATACTTATCGTCGATGATAAGGAACAGAACCTGTTCACCTTGAGAAAGGTTCTGGATGACCTTAATGTGGAGTTTGTTCAGGCAACTCATGGCAATGATGCTCTCAAGGCAACCCTGCATAATGACTTTGCGCTGGCTATACTGGATGTGCAGATGCCTGATATAGACGGTTATGAATTGGCTGAATTGCTCCGTTGCGATCCTAAAACAGAAAATCTCCCCATTATTTTTTTATCAGCTGTTTATCATGATGATTATCATGTTTTTAAGGGGTATGATTCTGGAGCCGTTGATTTTATTACAAAACCTTATGCGTCTAAAATTTTGCTCAGCAAGGTGAACTTTTTTTTACAGTTGCACCAGCAAAAGCAGGCTCTGGAAAAAGCTGTTGAACTGGAAAAGACCAAGAATTATCTCGAAAACATTCTCTTTTCCATGACTGATGCGATTTTTGTTATTAATCTTCAAGGGTATATTGAAATCTGCAATCAGGGAAGTGAGTTCCTTGTTGGCTCTGAGCAGGACGATATTCTCGGCCAACCATTGCATGCCTTCCTGGGTGAGGAGATCTGCATGAATTGGTTGCAACGTCTTATGATTGATGAAGAGATTGCGCCTTTGCAGAATACAGAGACAACTCTGTATACAGCGAGTGGTGAAGGTATTCCGGTTCTTGCCTCTGCCTCTGCTATTTATAATGACTCAGATTGGACACATGGGGCCATCTTTGTTCTGAGAGATTTGCGGGATCATAAAAAGCTGGAAGAACGGGTTTTTCGATCAAAACGGATGGAGTCCATAGGCCTGATGGCGGGTGGTGTTGCCCATGATCTGAATAATATTTTGGCTGGAATCATCGGGTATCCGGAATTACTTCTCAAAACTATACCTGAGGACAGTAGCCTCCGTGGGCCTCTGGAGGCTATTTTAGAATCCGGTCAAAGGGCAGCAATGGTTGTTGCAGATCTGTTAACGGTTGCACGCGGTGTTGCTGTTGCCAAGGAAGTACGTAATCTCCATGAATTGATTGAGGAATATCTGGACTCGCCAGAGCAGAAAGAAATACATACGGTATATTCAGATATTGTATACGAGTATCAATTGGAAGCCACTCAGGCTGATATTTTTTGTTCGCCGTTGCATATAAAAAAATGCCTGATGAATTTAGTGACGAATGCTGCTGAAGCTGTTGTTGATAAAGGGACTATTCGCATTACCACCTCAAATAAGGTTCTTGATGACCAAGAGGCTCTGGAGCATGAGATAACTGCTGGCGAATATGTTGTTCTTTGCGTAGAAGATACAGGTTCAGGTATTTCTGAAAAAGATCTGCAGCATATTTTTGAGCCTTTCTATACCAAAAAGGTAATGGGCCGGAGCGGAACAGGCCTGGGCTTAGCAGTGGTTTGGAATACGGTTCAGGATCATGAAAGTAAAATATTCGTTACCAGCGATGAAAAAGGCTCGCAATTTCATGTCTATTTTCCGGTGAGTAAGGAAGAAACAAATGTACTGGTGGGGAACAGGCAAGAGGAAAAAACAGCTGAACAGAGCGGTACCATTTTAATTATTGATGATGAACCCCAGTTGCGTGATCTTGCTGTTCGCATGTTGCAGTCCATAGGTTATACCGTTGATTCGGTTTGCTCTGGTGAATTGGCGATAAAGTATATTATGGAAAAACCTGTTGATCTTATTGTCATAGATATGCAAATGGAACCAGGAATGAACGGGTATGAAACCTATCGGGAAATCATTCAGATATATCCTGACCAAAAGGCGATTATTGTCAGTGGTTTCTCTGATAGCAAGGCCGTGAAGGCTGCCTTACAGTTAGGAGCAAATGGCTTTATCAAAAAACCCTACTCCACTGAGCAATTGGGGCAGGCTGTGAAAAACGCTTTTGAAGATTCATAACGCATTATTATCAGTCAACTCACATTACGTAAGACCATGCCTTTATACCTCCGTATTTTTTCTTTCCTTATCTTGCTGTTGGCAGGATGTGCTCCCCAGCAAAAATATATTCAAAAGGAGACCACACAATCATTCATTCATCCTCTTCCTGCTGTCTTTCAAGCTGATCTTGCACTGAAGCGGTGCCCACCCACATCGTTTGAATTGGTTTTACGCCCAGACGGTCTCTATTTCCTTCAGATGCAAAGAAAAAAACCTCTTAATGCACCGGTTCAGGCTGAGATCGGGGCATGGAGCTATAACAAGGAAAAAAATATTGTGCGCCTGTTGAGCTATGACAGGGCTCTTCGAGTGTTGGCGGTCACAGGAAAAAAGACCCTGAAGCTTATCAAGGTTTCCGGTGGTATGATGCCCCCCTTGCTCCGATATAACTTTACCTTGACCAATACAGAGCCAGGCTATCAGGGCGTAGTCCGTATGCAGGGGATGTACAGCCGTAAACGTGGGCGGGGAATATTCCGGGAGTGTCTGAGCGGGGCGAGCTTTCCCTTGGTCAGCAAGATGGGAGGCCTGGCTGAAGTGGAGCAGGCCTATCAGAATATCCTTCATGGCCGTTCAGAACCTCTTTTTGTTACTCTGGATATGCGTGTCTCTGCTCATGCAGGAAGAGGGGATCGTCTGATTCCGGTTTATTCCGTCAATATTGATCCGTACCGCTCCTGTACAGGAAAAGCACGCCGAATAGCCACGATTGCCAATAATCGCTGGTACCTGATTGAAGTGGGAGGAAAAACCTTAGCCCCTGAGAGCGTGAGCAGGCCGCCTTTTCTGAAGGTGCAAAGCGGTGAGCAGCTGATTCAGGGGTTTGCCGGATGTAATAACTTTACCGGCAGCTGGCTTTTTGCTGATAATGATTTTGTGTTCAGTCGGATTACATCAACCCGTATGGCCTGTCCTCTTGGTATGGAAGTTGAAGATGCCTTTTTGCAGGCCCTGGATAATACGCGAAGATATAACATCAGAGGTGATATTCTGAGCCTTTATGATCGACGTGGTAAGGTGTTGGCCCGCTTGCGTTATTCCCGGCAATTGACCGATCTGGATTTCAGATATCCGTCGCCCGAGCAGGGAGATATTCTTTCTGATGATATTGAATTGTCAAGAAGCCATAGTGTAGCAACCGGAGGATCTGTCCCCGCTTCTGTTTCGTTCGCTCCCGAGAAACAGAATATAGAGAAAAAGTTACCCCTTCCTGAAGAATCTGGTCATGAGCATTCGGATCCCCGTAAGATATCAGTACTGAAGCCGACAAAGAAGGTTGCCGTAGGTGGCAGAACTGGTCAGTCTGCCGAAGCCATGAGTTCCACTTCTGCTCCAAAAACACCGGAACCGACTGGCGAAAATAAACAGGAGGACAAAGGCGATACTCCTCCTGTCGCTTCCGGTGATGAAGACAAGATGACGGGAGATAAAGAGGCGGAGAACCCCTCTGCTGTACGTGCTGAGCAATCGTCAGCCACGCAAAGCAATCAGGAGGAAGAGGCGACCGCTTCCATAGCATCATCTCAGCTTACCTCAAAGAATGGGCAAGAGGTGCAACAAGCTGCATCTGTACCTGAAGCAGTGGAAAAAGAATCAGCTGGAGAGGTTAGTAAGCAACCGATGGTGCAAGATAGTGAAGAGAAGGAGGTCGAACCGCCTCCCATTCCTGAATCAGAGATTCCAGAACCGGATATTTCTGAAACAGACAGTATTGAAACAGATGAAGACGAGCAGGAACTTCAGTCTGACCCTACGACGACTCACGAAATCGGCGATCAGGCTGCGAACCCGGATATTTCCTCAGATGATGCGGTTCCACCGGAATCGCAGGATGATGGTGAGAAGGTTCTTGGAGAAAATGTACAAGCAGAGTCAGCAAGCCCAGGCCCAGAGGCACGGGAAGCTGTTCAGGCCTTTCCGGTCAGTGAATCATCATGTAATCAACCGTGGAAGACTCCTCCGCTCGCAGAGATTAACGGGCAGGTCAGAAAGGTAGAAATGAACTCACCTTCTTGGACGAATCAAAGAGGGTTGCAGCTTGACGTGCAAACCTCAGCCGGAACCTATGTTGTCCATGTATTTCCTGAGAATTTGATGGCGCAATGTCAAGAGGTACTTCATTTTGAAGTCGGGGAAAAAATTGTTGTTTCCGGTTCCGAATTTCGTACCGGAAAAGGACAGGGCCAGCTGAATATTTGTGCTGCAACAATTACGAAAGGATCGAATGTGTTGCGATTAAGAGATCCGCTGACAAGCACTCTTGATAAACGGCTATGCTGTCAGGAGATGTGTCGGGAAAGATGTGTTGGAAAGCCGGAGCAATGCAAGGGCAGATGTCTTGCCCGATGTAATGGTATGTAGATAGAATCCAGGACGACGTCGCCAAATGTTCTTCAGCGGCGTCGTCAGCCAGCTTTTATCTGAAACGAATCCAATCTTACTGTTCCGTCCCGAAAAATTCAACAGGCGGTCCTTGAATCCGGGAGTTGAGCCAGTCCTGAAGTCCTCTGTTTAAGCGATGAACCGTCCCGCCTGGCCGTTTTCCATCTTCTTTGCAGGCAGCATCAAAGAGTTCTTTAGGAACTTCAATTTTTGCCAATTCCTCAGCACCTTCCAGGGTGCGATGAACGAGCGTAACCAGTGGTGGCTCTGTTTCCCAATCATAGATGACAAAATAATAGCTTTCATCATCAGAGCTTGAGACAAAATCATTACCACGAACCCAGCCTGTTCCCCATTCCAGATACATTTCCACGGCTTTTTCCGGAGTCATGGCCCAATCAATGCTATTCACCAATGTTCTGTTCTTTCGGAGTTCTGTAAGGCTTAACATAGGGCACCTCCCTGTATGTTTTTATCAATTCATTATAATTATTATTATCAAATAAAAAGATAAAGTCAAATGGGATTCTTTGGAAGATGCCGGTATTCGAGGTGGAGGCGCACTAAAGGGAAGAGATAAGCGAGAATTATCGATAACGTAAGAAGGGGAAGGGGAGCTTAAAAGGAGATGTTCCAGATGGTAGCGGCCTTGCCTGCCATCCAGTTTTGCCGGGAGGCAATGCTCTCAGGTGTCCATTTTTCATAACGTCTGCTGATCCCCTGAGTTATGGTGAATTCACTTGCCGCATATACAGCTTTTTTTCCCTGAAAGGGTACATTGCCCAATTCTCGGTTAGCTGCTGCGGTCAGAAGCGTCATATTGCCCAGCTGATAGACGCCGTTCTCGTGTTGGCGGTCATCAAAGGCATCCCAGCCCTGTTCAGGATGCTCCGGCAGGATGTGTTCAATGGTATAGGTAGCGTCGTCCAAGGCATAGCTTGTCTTGGAACAGCAGCGTTCCAGCTCGAACAGGATATAGCGTACAACCTTCCGGTTTCGGCTGTTGCTTGTGCGTAAAGATTTATCAGCAAAGGCGGGTTTGAAAACTTTATCTTGGGGATAGATAGGCTGAAGCTCTGTGATAACCGTTCGGGCAGAGGTGAGCGTTCTCTCGGTGAGCCGGATGGCAATGGCATTATAGACCCGTTCGAGCTCATTGCCTGGTAGGCCGCAGATGACGTTATAGCGGAAGGAGAGCATGGTCACGGCCCGGAGGGTTTGCTTAAAGCTGTTGCGATCCGCATCACCGAAACGGTCAAAGGCAGCCAAAAGCAGGGACAGCGGCTGGCGGACATTGAACATCTGGAGTTGTTGCAGCCAGTTTCGTTCATCCCGTTCCCAGGAGGTATCCAGAGGATTTCTCAGGGCAGCGTAGATCCGGGCATGACGGTCCAGATCACGAATCAGGGCGAATGCCTGTCCACGATCAGGCACGGCTTGGCGGATGGTTTTGAACAAATGGGCCTTACGGACCAGCTTATGACCGCTGTTCCAGAAGACCCTTAGAAATTCAGGGAAGTTGTCACTGCCGAGCAGGCCGATAATGCTCTCCCAGCGTTCTTCTAAGGTCTTCAGTTCCGAGGAATGTGTACCCTCCTTGCTGATCACGGAAAAGAGATAATTTTTCAGGAGATCTGTAGCAGATAGGCGTACCCCTCGGGCGTTGAGGGTCTCAAAGACCTTAAAGGCATTGAGTTCGTCGGTCACAGTGATGACTGTAAAGAAAAGGCGGTCTACTGTCTGATCGACAAAGCCTGCAATGGCTTCGCCGCTTGCTTCAAGATCCGCCTTCAGCCGTGCCTTGAACCAAAGAAAGGCCTTGCGCAGGAGATGTTCCGAGGCATTCAGGCCCCGTTGGGGGAGTTGTTCAAGTGGAACAAGATAATCCTGATAAAAGCGGTCGTTATGCCGGTTCAGGGTCAGCTTGGATTTTGCTGTCAGGGTGACCGGGTCCAGGTAGCCTATATAAGAATTTCGCAGCTGCTCTGCCCGTTTATCGTTGATGGCGTCTGTCTTAGCTAGATCATGGAGCAGGGAGATCGCTCCCAGCAGGATGATACTGATGGTGGTGATGCGTTGCTGGCCGTCAATGATGTCAAAGCATTTGCTGTCAGCGGATTGCAGAACCAGATAGCCCATGTAATGGCTGGGTTCCTCATCGGTCGTGTGCAGAGCAAGGAAATCCTGCCAAAGGTCGTCCCATTCGTCTGCTGACCAGGAATAATCCCGCTGAAAGGCTGGGACTCGGTAGAGCAGGCCGTTGCCCATCAGTTGGCGGAAGGTGTTGTTGGCGGTGTTGAAGTTCATGGGAGGCGTCTCTTATTTTTCCTTATGATTCAGGTAAAGTTTCGGGTGTTCTTCGGTAGAGTGGTACGACGCAGAAATGACGTTCTCCTGGATTGGGTTGAAGGGAGAAAATTCTCGGAAGATATGTTGGTGCAGGCGGCAAAAATGGCGTTGCAGTGCTACAGAACCATTTTCTCCCGCTACAGAACGACTTTTTCCTGCTCCAGGATGAGTTCTGCCTGCTCCGAAGCCTCTTTCTCCTGCTTCAGGGTGATTTTCGCCGCTTCGGGAAGATTTTCTCCCCTTGCAGCGAGGGATTCTCCTCTTGCAGGATGATTTTTTCCCGCTGTGAGAGCTTGTTGCAGTAGCAAGCTCAAAGATTGCAGAGTAACGGGTTGCTTAAAGCGGCGGTCTATTTTTTGCCGTTCTCCTGGAGTAGCAAAGTTATACTTTCGATAGTGCGGACTCAAGAAGTGCCTTTTTCTTTTTACGATCAATTTCCGGGTCTTCCTTTTGAAGATACTCAACGGCAGATAAATCATCGCCTCTTTTCCTGTTTTGGCGCGGTTCCAATGACTCTATAAGAATAGCCTCTAAAGCCGGAACAATTTTCGGGGCGGAGTATTCCTCGGGAAGCTTGCCCAATTGGCCTTTGTCAGATACCGGTAACAAACCAAACCACGAAAATCGATCCCATCGCGTTGAAAGCCTGTCAGCCGTGTGTTCATAAAGACGTCTGCCCAGAGGTCTATTTGTTGATCTACCTACATAAATAATTTCTCTACCATCATAGAGCAAATATATGCCGATTTGGTTGTAGAAATCAACTGGGGATGCACCTAACTGCTGCATTCCAAGTATTTTTGGTGTTGAATTCCAATCGACAAAGTCACGGCGCCAAAACATCCCGAATGAAGATATGATCTCATATTGACTTTCTTTATCAGTAGCCTCTTCTAATGTCTCCTCGCCAGGTAGCCTCTTTATTTTAACCTTTTTTGCATTTTCACGAAGAATATATTCACCTCTCCCCACTTTTTGGAAAGGTGATTTTTCGCCATCATTGGCAATAGATGTTGCAAGATTCGCACTAACGGTAGCAGAAGGGGTAGCTCCAACGTTTTGGCGCAATCCCTCACTCACGATTTTTTCAGCTATATCTTTATAATGCATAACTCCATCGGCATCTTGGAGTATTCTTTCAATTGCTTTTCGCCAAGTCAGTTCTTTGCCCATCATTCTTCCTTATAAGTATAATGAGTTAATTATGTGGTCGGCCCCATTGAATTCATTGAAGTTACAGGTTGTGTGGCAGTATACTCACCGTACCCACTTCACAACCTCGGTCACGGACAACTGTTCCGGCACATCCTTTTACTTGCATCGGAATATAACATCGCGCAAACCGAATATGACAATACAAACTTTTCAGCAAAAGATGCAATTTAAAATTCCCGTCATTACGTAAAAAACATTGCTGACTCAGGCAGCATCCAAAAAATAACAAGTGTTTTTTCAGTAGCCTATTGACAAAATGTCTTTTTTGTGCGACAGTGAAAGCATGAAATACGAAATTGAAACAACAGATATTTTTGACCGCTGGCTTGTTTGAATTACGTTTCTTTTTTGGCCCCGGCTTCCGAGCCTACTATACAATCAAGAACCGCAAAGTTGTTTTTCTGCTGTGCGGCGGTGATAAAGCAAGCCAGCGCAAGGACATTGAACGGGCCAGAAACATTATGATCGAACTGGTGCAGGAATGATGAAGAAAATAACCACGAAAAAATGGAATGCCTCAGAATATCTAGATAGCCCTGAAATTATCAGAGAATATCTTAAAATTTCCTTTGAGGAAGGAGACAGTGAGCAGCTTATGATGGCTCTCGGGCAGGTAGCGAGATCTCAGGGAATCAGCGAAATAGCTCGTAAAACCAATTTAAGTCGTCAGAACCTCTATAAGGCACTGTCTGAAGGCGGTTCTCCGAGATTCGAGACGGTTAAAAAGGTTGTAGAGGCTTTGGGGTGCAAGCTGTCGATTGTTTGAGGTGATCAGAAATTCAGGACGGTGTTTACGATATACCCAGAGGCAAAACTCAGGCGACCGCCAGCACGGTGGTGAACAGATTAATCTCTACATCCATCCGATAGCAATAACACTAACCGTAACCCCTTCCACAACCTCAGTGGAGGACAATTGTTTCAGCACATCTTCTTCCAGCACAGGAATAAACAGGGCCACGGTCACGCTGTCAAGCCCGAGGTCGGCCGAATATTCTGCAGCCTGCTTTTGATCAGCAGCAATCTGGTAACGGTCTGTAAAACTTTTTACCTCAATAATACCCCGACGCTCGTCGCAACGAAGATGAATATCCACCCTGCCATTACCGGTGGGGAATTCAGGGCTGACTACGCAACGTCGTGTTATAGCCTCCTGAAGCCAGCTGAATAAATGGAAGTGGCCCACTGCTTCAGTTAAGTGCAGGTCAGCACGACGGCGGGGCTGTTCTTTCCAGGGATTTACCCCCTGTTCTTTGAGGCGGTACAGGTAGTCTTTGTAGCGTTGCAGCAAAGCAGGCAGGTCAAGCTGTGGGCCGGAAAAAACATCGGCCAAGTCATCCAGCGGCGGCAGAGCGAGAATGGCTTTTCGATCATTGAGGATTTCCCTGCTCAAGGCATGATACAGACAGGTTTGAATAAAGGGCGAAGAAAAAGAGCAAATTTCAGTAAGCTCACCGGTACCATTGCGAATGGTTTCTGAGATTATGATGCCGTGGAGGTACAAGTAATTACAGATTGGATCATGGAAGGAAAACGGCAAGTCGGAGCGGGAAAAAAGATTAAGGAGAAAAGGTTGGTACTCCGGTATTCTGGCCTTGGCGATCAGGTTCATGACCGTGTTATTTGGCTCGGCAAAGCGGGCTTTATGCCAGACCATTTCCCAGGTCTCCGGGCCGATGCGGCGGTCTGGTCCGGGGTTGTATGTTTCCGTGAGCAGTTCGCCGAACCAGGACACCAGACCCGGCTGGCCATTCGTCACTCTGTGTACCTTCTCAACCAGCTGCGGGTCGATCTCCTGACCGCTTTCCTCCTGATACTGCCGGTACAGTTCCGCTGTTTCCGCAAAGCTAAAATTGGGCACATGCAGGGACTTCTGAATGTTGAAGGGCGATCCCCTCCGGCTTTCAATGCCCAGCACCGCCCGCACCCCGACCAGGGCCAGTCCATGCAGATGATTGTTTTCACGGGCAAGGTAGAGTTCCCGGAATTGGGCCACCAGTGCGTCGAGTAGCAGCGGCGGCAGGGTGTCTACTTCATCGATCAGTAGAATGAGCGGCTGGTCCCATATGCCGTGCTCTTTAGAAAACAGCTGCCGCAGATCTTTCCAGCCCGCAACAGACGGTGCTCCGGGAAAGCATTCCTGCACAAGCTCTCCCAGGTCTGTCGGGAACTGAACGGCGTCAGTTCCCTCATCACGGGCAACTCCGACGCCACGAAGGCCTCCCAGGGAAAAATGCAACAGGGCAAACTGTTCCGGGTACTGCTCGGCTATTGTTTTTTTCAGTTGCCGCATCAACCAGGTTTTGCCGGTTTGGCGCGGTGCCCAGATGGTAAAGTAATGACCGCCTTGTTCGGGTATGCCGACCAGCTGCTCGACACCTTGAGCGATCAGTCCTGTACGTTGGACACAGAAATGATACCGGCAGTCCACCGGGCCGTAGGAGTGAAAGTGGCGCATAGTGGTAAGTATTTCCTTTTTCTTTCATCTTGTTGGCGATTGTGAACAGTGTTTCCTTCCACGATTTCAGTCGAGGACAACTGTTCCGGCACATCCTTTTGCTTGCACCGGAATATAACACTGCGCAAACCAAACACGACAATACAAAATTTTCAGCAAAAGATGCAATTTTAAATCCTTCGCCGTTACGTAAAAAATCCCGCTACCCGGACAGCGTCAAGATTCTTTTAAACTCCGGTAAATCCAAAATCTCCATAAAAGTATCCACATGATACGTTGCCTCAAGCTGCGGATTTTGAAAGGCGATCAGCTTCATGCCCACGGAGGCGCAATGATCGCGATCCACTGTGGAGTCCCCGATAAAGATGGCCTCATCCACTGACAGGCCGAAATGCTTGAGAATGATGTGCAGAGCATCCGGGGCAGGCTTGGGCCGGGGCGAGTTGGCGGCGGTCATGACGATCTCAAAGCTGTCCCGCAGACCAAATATATCCAGAATCAGGTCCATGGTATTGGTCCGATTGGTGGAAATGGCTCTATGGAATTTCGGGGTGATGACCTGGAGGAATTCCTTGAGATCAGGGGCGATGGTCATGTATTTGAGGAACGAACTGTAATCAAGCTGCTGGCGGTACTTTTCCACTTCAGCTATATTCACCTGATGATGATTACGGAAGATATGGTTGACCGAATCAAAGACATTATGGATATGGACATACCCAAGATCCTGCTCATTCATGAGCGGGCAGTCAAAGGCTTCTAACATATGATTATAGTAGGCCCGGTTCGCATCTCGGGAATCGAACATAACGCCGTCGCAATCAAAAATAACCAGTTTCAACATGGGGTATTTCCTGATGGTTGTTTGAAAAAAGAGGGACAGGAGAATTACGTAGGGGCAGGTCCCTGTGCCTGCCCGGAATGAAAGGGCAAACACAGGGATTTGCCCCTACTCTGAGCCGTAAATCTCACGATGCAGTTCGCTGAAAAAGGTCTCCATAAAGGCGTGCCGTCGCTCGGCGATCTGCCGCCCCAAGGGCGTGAGCATCTGCTCCCGAACCTTGGACATCTTGACCTGAAACTCGCGGTAGGCGGTATCTTCAGTGGAGTAAGTTTCTGTGTGCGCCGGATCAAGCTCTGCATTATGGAGCCGGGCCCCGATCTGCCCGGCAAAGAGAAAGGCCCGGCCAATGCCGATGGCTCCGATGGAGTCCAGTTTGTCTGCATCAAAGAGAATTTTTGCCTCGCGTGTTTTCGGTGAAATGCTGCTGCGAAAACGGTGGGCATGAATACAGTGACAGATTGTGATCCGGTCTGCTGTGGAATATCCTAAGTCGCGGAGAATCGGCTCTGCCATTTCTGCTCCCAGCTCAGCATGACAGACCTTGCCTTTGCTGCTGCTCTCCTGCTTGCGCCCGATATCATGGAGCAGGGCAGCTGGAGCGATAATGTCCAGGCGGGCACCCATCTTGTCGCCTATGCTCATAGCGGTGTGGAAAACCCGCTCGCTATGGTCCGGTCCGTGTGAACCGCCTTCCTCAAGACAGTAGCGGGCACTGATCCTGTGCAGGGCCTCCAGCAGTTCCACCGCAACAGCTGGTTCTCCGGCGGCTTCCCGGCTTTCTTCTTCCTTACTCGCCAAAGTATTCCTGGATCAGCCAACGGATGGCGATGAGGAGCAGAACATTATCGCTGGTCTCCATGGTCTGCTGCTCCATGGGTGATAATGGTTTGTTCAGTTTGATATCGCCGTTCTTCAGCTCCTGGCGAAAGGTGTCCAGATTATAAAGGGCCATGATGTATTGCTCGGCCTGCTCTTTGGTTGGACGAAATCCTGCCTGGATTTTGGGATGCTGGAGAAGTTCCGTCATCTTATCATTATAGCGGTTATACTCTTCCAACCCCTGATCCTTGAAGTACTCAGTAGCGGTGAATTCTTCGCCTTTCTCGAAACCGCGACAATGGGGTTCTTTGAGCAGAACAAACTGTTCCTGAATGGTCCCGTCCTGTTTACAGGAGACACCTCGCCCCACAGGATAGGCCCGGCAGGCTGCTGGCCGATCTTCATAAACGCGACAGCCATAGTCTTTGACAAAAACACAGCTGGCCTTACCGTCATCAACCATAGTCAGGTAACAGGCCGGAAAGAGCATGCCTTTTTCCCATTCAATGATAACGAACTGCTCCAGAAACATACCAGAATGGCGATGGAGTTTATTCTTGAGACGCAGAACATCATAGGGGGTCAGAACCAAGTCCAGTTGGTGGCAGCACTCGTTGAAGCAGGGAACCTCGGGATGGCAGGCAAAACAAAATTTTTCGTTTTCGTTCAGAGCACTGCAATATTCGGGAAGATTATGATCGTTCATGTTTTAGAGAAATCGTCGTGTTTATGGGGTGCCGTAGGGATACGGCATGCCGTGTCCCTACCGGATTAAAAATGCTTCGTTCCCCTTTAGAAACTCCCGCCCATGGCGAAATCCCACTGGGCATCCTCGTCCCCTTCCTGGGAATCAAGGTTATACCCCCAGATCAGGCGAAGCGGTCCCATTGGGGAGAGCCAGTTGATACCGAGTCCGGTTGATTTTTTGATATTGCCGAAATCCCAGTCATCGTTTATGTCGTAGACGTTACCGAAGTCAAGAAAGGCCACTCCGCGAACCCCTGCATCGGTAAGAAGTGGAAAAAATATTTCAATATTGGAGAACCACATCTTATCGCCACCGTATTTCTCATCGTTAGTCGGATCAATGGGGCTGATGGTTGAAGATTTGAAACCGCGAATGGAGTTCATACCGCCGAGATAAAAATTATCATAGACCGGCAGCTTGCCATCTTCATTCTCAAAGGCCTGACCAGCAGCGAGCTTGGTATGGAAGACCAGATCAAGGGGCAGGGGGAAAAACCAGCTGGTGTAGCCTTCCAGTTTGGTATAGGCAGCTTCACCGCCCAGTGGGCCACCAGCATATTTAATACTCAGGCTATGCTTGGAACCGGAGGTAGCATTGAAGCGGCGGTCTCTGGTGTCACGGACAAAGGAGAGGCGAACCGCACTGGTGATGTTGATTTTGGCCGATTCAAGGATATAGGCTGAGGCATCCTCGGAGATATCGCTCAACTCGGTGTCTGTCCAGGTGTATCCATAGTAGATGCGCCACTTTTCAAAGAATTGATGGCCAAAACGCAGACCACCACCGGTTGCACCTTTGGTATAGTCTGTGTATTCCCGCTCCCAGTTAAAGGCGTCAATTCCTGCTGAAACATTAGAGTCAAAGATACGGGGATCGGTGTAGGAAAGGTTAAATTTATTGCTGACTGCGCTGAGGTTGGCAGCAAAGGCCAGGCGGGTACCAAGGCCGAGGAAGTTGTCTTCTGAGATTTCTCCCATGAACATGAGTTTGTCTGATGAGGAATACCCCGCTCCAATACTAAACTGACCTGTTGGCTTTTCCTTGACCGCAACCATAACGTCCATTTGATCGTTATTTATGGTTTCCTGCGGAATGACTCTGACATCTTCAAAATATCCCAAACGTTGTAGTCGGTTGGTAGAGGTACGAATGGCTTTTGAGTCGTAAATTCCGCCTTCTTCCACTACCAGGTCGCGACGAATAACATTGTCTCTGGTTCGGGTGTTCCCTTGAATCTTCACCCGGTTAAAGCTGACCAACTCCCCTTGGTCGATCTGAAAGGTGATATTGACCCGTTTACCTGTTTCAGATTTCTCAACCTGGGGCCGGATATCGGCAAAGGCGTAACCATGTTCCGCATAGAGATCCGTGAGTCGTATCACATCGTCGCGCAGAATTTTTTTGTTGAGGAACCTTTCTTTGCGTACCTGCAAAAGGTCAATCATCTCACCCCGGTCTTTAATCAGATCGCCTTGGATTTCCACAGTTCCTACCTGATAACGAGGGCCTTCCTGAATGGTAAAAGTGACATAGAGATCCTCTCCAGCCTTTTCCACGTCTGGTTCGCCGACCTTGGCCTCTATGAATCCATGATTATTATAAAAAGCCCCCAAACGAGCAGCATCCTGTTCCAGGATATCTAATTTTAAGGTTCCAGCCTCAGTGATCCAGGATGAGTACCAGTTCCAGGTTGCGGTTTGGATTTCGTCTTCCAGCTCATCTGCACTAAAGGAGTCATTACCAACAAAGCGGATGCCGGATATGGACATCTTCTCGCCTTCGTTAATAATGAATTGCACATCCACAGAATGCTCATCCGGGTGGTCCAGGGTAAATTTGCTTTGGGCACCGTAATATCCTTTGCTTCTGTAGAGTCCGTTGATCCGTTTGACCGCATTATTGAGTTCGGCCGGATTGAGGATGGTGTTTACCTGGATATTAGCTGCATCGCGGATATCTTCTTCCTCAATCTTATCCAGGCCGGTAAAAGTGATTGTTTTGATAAGGGGCTTTTCCTGCACCCGGAAGATGACTTTTTTCCCCTCTGTTGAGTCATTAACTTCAATTTCAACATTATCAAAAAAGCCCATGGAAAATACCCGTTTTAAATCTTTGCGCAGGGCATCCGGGCTATACTGATCACCTGGTTTTGTCGATATTTTTCGCAAGATTGCCCCGGAATCAATGCGGTTATTTCCTTCAGGGGTGATTGAAGAGACAATAAATTCCCGATTGGTGTAGCTGAGCACATCCACTAAGATACTCTTCATAATAAAGTGTATCTCAGACAGTGAACTCCCTTCGCGATACAAGGAATGGGGTGATTCCGGCTTAAGGAGATCAATGACCTGCATGTCAACGGAAATATGCTCACCAAGCATGGTCAGGCTACCAACAGCCACATAATCCATTCCTGCGTTTTCTGCCACCTTGGTGAGTGCCGCAGGAGAAGGAGGCCATGGGCCGCTATAGTCCAGTGCTTGTTCAGCCTCAAACCGGGAGAGCATGATCAGATCTTTATCCCGTAATCCACCTTCCAGAGCAAGGTCAACCCGCTGGCCTATGGTCTCGCTGTTTTCAGCGTTAATCTTCAGGGGCAGGAAAACAGTGTTCTGCTCAATTTGTTGTGTCTGCTGGGCAATGGCTGAAGCTGTGCTAATGGCAAAAAGAAAGAGAAAAAAAAGCAATAAGCCTGTGGCCTTTTTCACAATGGATTGTGTTTGCAATGGATGACTCATAGGGTATTCCTGTGTAGTTAATGATAAAACAACATCTTTTTTAAGGAGATACGGCCATTATGCCATGTTCCTCTTTTTTTGCAAAGAAATACTCGTTTCCCGGAAAATTCTCTGGCTATTCTCTCTCAACATCAAGCTACGTCAGCCGGGATGGCTTGCGCATTCGGTTTTGAATCGGATTTCGGTTCCGGCAGAGGAAGATGACATTCGTCCAGGAGTTCGGCTACCTTTTGGTGCAGGAGTTCGGCCAGCATCTGTTTATCCTTTGCCTTGAAATCCCTGGTCGATATCGGTTGGCCGATGCGGAGCACCACATTCCCACCCCGTGACAGCAGTTTGCCCTTGGGTAAAACCTGATGAGTACCGTTAAATCCCACCGGGACAACATCGACCCCGGCCTTGAGAGCCAGCATAATAGCACCGGTTTTAAAGGGTTGCAGGTGACCATCAGTACTGCGGGTTCCTTCGGGAAAAAGGATAACCGAGGCTCCGCCAGCAATGCGTTTTGCAGCATGGTTGAGGCTTTTCACAGCCTCTCTGCCCCGTGAGCGATCAATGGAGATATAATCCACTGCCCGCATACCAGAACCGAAGATCGGAATGGCGAAAAGCTCCTTTTTGGCAATCCAGCGGTAATCATGGGAGATATAGCCGGAAAAGGACATAATATCAGCCATACTGGCATGGTTTCCAATAAAAATATAGGGTTTGGCAGGATCAAGATGCTCCTGGCCTTCTACCCGAACCTTAATGTTGGCGATTCGACAAAGCAGTTTCCCCCAGGTTCTGGGAAAAATCTGTGCCTTTGCTTTTGACTTACGAAACCAATGAACATCTGCAAAGGCACTCAGGCAGACTGCCAGAGTCAGCGGTGGAATGGTCAGGTAGGCAATAAGAGATCGAAAAAATTGAACAGGAGACATAGTGGGTTACATAATTGGGTTAGGCTGTAACGGATTCGTTAGCCGCTTTCAAGGCCTCTTTGAGTTTTCCTTCGGCTTCGGCAAGCTTCTGGACACCTTCTGCCCGCTTCTGCTTGTTTTGGGCATCCATTTGAATACCCTGATCAATAGTTTGCACCAGTTTGTCTGTCATTTTTTGCAGGGTTTCCACCTTCACATACCCTTCTCCCTGGGCTTTTTTTACTTCTGCCTGGGTTTGTCCCAGCATATCAGCCGTGGACATCATCAGATTATTGGTCATATCTCTGGTTTCGTTCACCATAGCCATTGCCTTTTTTTGATCAAATAAAGAGATGGCGATAACCAGTTGTTTTTTCCATTCCGGGATCATCATCAGAATGGAGTCCTGAATCATCTCAACAATGGCCTTGGAACCTTCCTGAGCAACCCGGATGGTGGGGCCGGAGGTGATTGCTGAGGCACGGGCGAGTTTCAGGTTATACAAGCGACGATCAAGGGCTTGAATGCTGTCACCAAAATCTTTCAGGTTTTGTAATTCCTTGGCATCCACTGTTTCCTGAGATGCAAGGGTCTGGCGCTGTTGCTCGAACTGCTGCTCCATTTCTACCAGCTTGAGTTCGCCAGCCGCAATAGTTATCTCCAGGGCATCAAAATATTCCTCATTGCGTTCATACAGAGTGTCCAGACGGTTGACATGCTGAATCTGATTCGCTTTTTCCGCCTCCAGTTTTTTCGCAATGGCATCAATCTGCACCTTAAGGGTCTCGTAACGCCTAATAAAGGCTCGGGCGTCATCAAATTTGGACGACATCCAGCCACCGATGACCGGAATTCCGCCGAGAAAGGCACTGAATTTTCCTCCTGCGCTCTTGGGCAGACCGCGCACATCAAGATCTAAAATTTTCCCTTTAAGATCTGCCATGAGATGTCCGGCAGGCCCGGCATCGCCAGCCCTGATATTAGTCAGCACAGAGTCAGTGAAATCCACCAGACCTTTCTGGTCGCTCACTCCGAATGCCAGCACGGACTGGGTCCTGCTGAAATCAAGGGTTGGTGCCATATCTCTGGCTGCCTGCATTTTTTTGGATGATTTCTGTTCAAGCTTTGTATACAGCAAGTCATTTTTCTGACCTGATAAGGACAGAGCCGGTAAATTGTCCATTTTCTCCTCTCTTGTTAAGGATGTATGATCCGCATCGTTTGCCGATGATATAAAATAGAGTTCTCAAGCGTTACTTTAACAGTCGCACGAAGCCAGCTTGTTCCAAGTGATGATCGGTGGTAAATCCTTGGCTGATACAGCGTTCCTGCATAACAACAAGACTGGAGCAGTCAACCAGGCTCCACATTTTATCATCATATTTTTTGAGAAATTGCCAGGCCTGTTCATGCTGATAACTTGTTACATATTGAGATTCGCAGTGATTTTTCTCATCACCTTTGCGCTGGGTGCAGGCATGACCGCATCTATGCTCCGGGGAAGGCCGACCACCTCCAGGACTGATGGATCGTTTTCAACCCCCATAAGCCCGCTGCGGAATCCGTGTCGTTCCCAGGCAAGTTCCTGGGCCTCTGGAGATTTGAGAACCTGGATCATCTTTTTGCCGTTTTCCGTCAGGGCAACAAAGGGATGGGTGGCCCAAATAGTAGGTACAGGATAGAGAATCCGTACTTTTTTTCTGAGGAGATCCAACGCCTCTTCATGCTCCAGAGAATATTCCACCAGTTGATTTTCGTAACCAACAATAAGGGGATAAGCCCCAACTCCCTGCTGGAGGAACATATTAAAAAGTACAGCAGAGGAACGCTCCATATGGCCCAGACGGGCATAGAATTTTTTCACATCAGGCAGTACGCTGTCAATGGTTCCGGTCGTAACCACTTCACCGTTGTTCAGGGTATTGGCTACAAGGGCGGCAAACATATTGCCGGAGTTGCTCTTGGTGGGATCTGTGGTTCGAATGATCATTTTGCCGTAGAGTTGGTTAAGGCCTATATCTTTCCAGCTTTTATACTCAACAATCAGCGCAAGGAGCTTGGGCAGATCAACAATATAGTTTACTCCTTCTTTATGCTCAACAATACCGTTTTTGACCAGAGCATTGGTGATAATATCCCAGGAATAAATAACAATGGGTGAGTTGAAGATATTTTCCGTGGCCAGAGCACGACCACCAGAGCCGGTAAAAAAATCCACATTGACTTGGCTGGCCGGCCAGAGGAAATCCAGGCCTGTGGTCTCCCCCATCATTTCCACGCTGCCTGCCTTGCGCACATTAACCTGCAGGCCGTGATCAAGGAGCAGATCTTTTATCTTTTCCGATTGAAGAAAGTCTATCTTTTCGGAACCGGCCTTGCCGACAAGCATGATCTCAGCCTTTTTGTTTCCAAGAGAGGGAACAAGGGTGCCTGCGTCTTCAATGTGTTCTTTGTCGAGCAGAAAGACCCCTGCTACCCCCGCCACAATTAATAGAATGATAAGTCCTAAAAATTTTTGCATTGCTTCTTCTCCTTCAATCAAAGTCAAGCAGATTATCCAAGGTTTTAGCGTTGGTGCTCAGGTCAATAGCATCATTTTCCAACAGGCGATGGTGGAGCTGCTCAAATTTGGTAACAGCCTTGGTAACAGTCTTTTCTGTTTCCTTCAATGCTCGCATTGTCTGTGGGGACTGATTTTTTTGATTTTCCAGATCAAGATAACCGGTGAGCACCTCGTGGAGTCGTTGCAGACGATCCGGTAAGGTTTGTGCAACCTGTACGTCTTCAGGATCTTTCTCAAAATTCAGTACCAGCTCGTCGCCGAGTTCGCAGAGACGAAGCACTGTTTTTTTAAAAGACATCTGCCTGATCGCTTCCGCATCTTTTCTGAGCAGAGAAAGAACCTGCCTGCATCGGGAAAGATACTGTGTAAACTCTTCCGGTGAAATGTTATCAGGCAGCTCGGCCAGGACTTTTTTATACTCAGGCGGATAGATCAGCCGTATGCCAACATAGCTGCACACAGCAAGACTGAAGGAAAGCCACCAAGGCATGATAGATATCTTCAGTTCTAGCACCAGAAAGGTGAATGCCGCACCGAATCCGGATACAATTTCTTTAATTAACGTATAATAATTGTTCACTATATTCTCCTCGTCAGGAGAGCCTGATATGTTATGTTATACCCCTTGGCCTTCCTGAATGCTTTGAGAATATCGGCATAACCTTCAAACATTTGTTCTGACATCACCTCAGCTGGATACCGCATGTTTTTTTCCTTCAGTCAAAATCAAGCAGATCATCTAAGGTCTTGGCGTTGGTGCTCAGATCCATAGCGTTATTTTCCAGGAGGCGATGGTGAAGTTGCTCAAACTTGGCAACAGCCTTTATCACAGCTTTTTCCGTATTGTCAATGGCACGCATGGTTTGGGGGGATTGGTTTCTTTGGGTGGACAGATCAAGATATCCGATAAGCATCTCATGAAGACGATATAAACGATCAGGGAGAGTCTGAGCGACCTGCGCATTCCGAGGAACTTTTTCAAAGTTGACCAGCAATTCATCACCGAGTTGACAGAGGTGAAGTACGGTACTTCGGAAAGGCAGTTTGTTGATGGATTCCGCATCCTTTTTCAGCAGCGTAAGATTTTCTGAGCAGGTCTTCAGGAAGGCAATGAAGGTATCTTTGGAAAGATCTTCCGGCAGTTCCACTTCGACTTTTTTATACAGAGGCGGAAAGAGATGTCGAATACCGAAGTAGGTACCAAGCGACAGGGCAAACGCCAGTATCCATAAAACACTTTTTTCGGAGCCGTCAAGTATATCTTTAATAAAAATAAATATACTCAACGGGAGAAAGACGAATATGGCTCCGAAACCAGCTATAATTTCTCTAACCATTGGGTACAGGCAACCCAGTGCCTTTGATTTTTTCGGTGGCGATAGTTTTACAGTGTTCAATTATACCCCTTAGCTTCTCTGAACGCTTTTATCACATCAGCACGACCATCAAACATGCGGCCTGACATGGCCTCCGCCAATTTCTGCATCTGCTCTTTTTGGGCCTTGCCGAAAAGAATGGTAAATACTGGAATATCTTTTCCTATATCGTTATTCTTCAGCATGGCGTTAAACTGCTGCAGGCTGCCTTCACTTACCCCGTCGCTCATCACAATGACTGAGGCGTGATATTTGCCTGAATCCGCATAGCTCTTCATAACCTTCATGGCACGGGCCGCTGCAAGATACATGTTGGTGCCGCCGCCGGGTTGGAGGGATTCCAATTTATGGAGCAGCTTTCTCAGTTCAGCAGGGTCATTACCCTGTGTCTGAAAGGTATCAATGACCTGATTGTTAAAAGGAATAACAATGGTGAAATCGTTGGGCGATGCCTGGAGCAGGAATTGTTGGGCAATTTTCTGATCCAGCAAGGTGCGCATGGCCTTTTTCAGCTGTTCAATCCCGTTGCCCCGCATACTTCCTGAGTAGTCAAGGACATAGGCTGTAAGGGATGGCTTGCGGAAAGAAGTCTGGTACAGGTTCAGGGCTTCCTCTACCACTGGAACAGCAGGTACTCTGATGGGATTGAGGATGCGCTGGATATCAATACCCCATTCAGGATTGAACACCCCGCTTTTTGCTGCATCTGCCTGCATGCCCACCAGGCCGGTTCGTCGTCCCTGCGACTGGATTTTGTCCTGAACCGCAGGGCTGAGCAAATATTCCTGAAGTTTGAGAAAGGCCTTCTCTTTTGCCGTATCGCCCCGGTTGATAAAGCCCAGCGGGCTGTCAGCAATGGAAAGACCATCCACAGGATAGATTGCATAGAGGGGTTCTTGTCCTGGGGCCAGTTTTTTATTCAGCTCAATGACCATTGATTCGTAATTGACCATGCCGTCATAATACAAGTATTCTTTGAGCAGCATTTCCATGAGCCAGCCTGAGCTGCCTGAAGAGCGGTTGACTGTGTTGAGAAAGCGTTTTATCTTGTTTGTAACCTCTGGATCGCTGAGGTGTTCTGCTGTTAATACTTCTGGAGATCCGGCAAAGGCAGAGAGAAAGGCCAAAAAGGCGGATGCACCAGAATTAGACTGGGTTGCCGAGGTCATGGCAAAGCGGACATCGCCCCGTTCCGTGGCTTCAAGGATGTCCATAACAGTGACGTCTTTTTTATCCCAGC
Organism: Candidatus Electrothrix sp.; assembly: GCF_052785085.1. NCBI lineage: Bacteria > Pseudomonadati > Thermodesulfobacteriota > Desulfobulbia > Desulfobulbales > Desulfobulbaceae > Candidatus Electrothrix > Candidatus Electrothrix sp. The sequence goes on along the minus strand of NZ_JALAAI010000020.1, from coordinate 18,260 downwards.
CGAGTTTTTCAGCAATGGATTTTTTAACCGCAAAGACCACCGGACTGCGCATGATGGATTGGGCGTGTTGTAGTATCCCCTGGTTATCTCCCAGGGAGAGCCAGAGACCAGATGCAGGCCAGACCGCATCAAATTTTGAATGCGTCCCCTGAGTAATTTCATGGGCTATGTCTACAGAACCCATATAATGCATGGCGACCTGGATATTATGCTTCCTGCTGAACTGTTGCAGGAGTGGTTCCAGAGTCTTGTTTTCAGACCCTGAGACAATGGACAGGGAAATTGCTGGTGCCTGGGCTTTTTGATTTTTTTTGGGAGCGGGTTGCTGTGATTGTGGTTTGTTTTGATCACAGCCTCCGAGCAAGAGGGGCACGATAAGGCTGATCAGGAAAAGGATTTTATAGAACTGCTTCATTTTCTTTCTCCAAAAGAGGCTGGTGGAATGAAAAAATAACGGAAAAGATATTGCAAGAGATTGATCCTGGCCCCTGACAGCAGGGAGTATGTTCGTAAAAGAAGTATATATTGATACTCCTGGATGTCAAGTACTTCGTCGGGTTATTCATTTGTAAAAACAACAATCAGCACCAATCTTCCCCTTTGTCCGGTAAGGTAAACAGCAAGAGTTAGTTTTTTGTTAAAAAGTCTTGATGTTGGCCTCACGATTCTTTTTTGTGCTTCTTTGCATGATGAATTCGCATTTTCGCCTTGATTTTTACAGGGATGATGTGTTTCTATTGATAATAGAATTAATTGAATATTTTGTTGTCTCGCCTTGGGCCGGGATGGATGTTATATCTTAAATCAGAAGAACTGTAGGCAAAGAATATGCGCTGTAAATGTGATTACATCACTTTTGATCAACTGGAGATATGTCCGAATTGCAAGAAGGATATATCGAAAATTTCTCAAGCGTTGTCAGGTGTTACAGTCAAGGCCGAAGTACCTGATTTTCTGCGAATGGATATTGATGAGTCAGAGGCAGAAGCGGAGGAAATGGCCTCATATGATGAAGAGACCGATACAGAAGATGGCTTTGACCAGGAGGTAGAGCTGGACCAGGGCGAGGAAGAAGTCGATTTTTTCGTTGATGATGAGGAGGAGGTGGAAGACGATGAATCAGGAGGAGAGATTGATTTTGATCTGTCTGGTGACGATGATTCGGAGGACGCAGATGATACTGATGATGCCGGAATAGATTTGGCATTGGATGATGCAGATGATAGCGGTCTTGATCTTTCTCTTGATAGCGATGGAGATGATGAGGTCGGTGGCCTTGACCTCTCCCTGGATGGGGATAGCGAAGAAGGAGATACTGGCTTTTCTCTTGATAGCGATGGAGATGATGAGATCGGTGACCTTGACCTCTCCCTGGATGGGGATAGCGAAGAAGGAGGTTCTGACCTTTCCCTTGATAGCGATGGAGATGATGAGGTCGGTGGTCTTGACCTTTCCCTTGATAGCGATGGAGATGATGATCTCGGAGATCTTGACCTTTCTCTGGATAGCGGTGATGATGACCTTGACGATCTTGACCTCTCACTTGATATGGAGAGTGAGAGTGGGCTTGATATCCCTGACCTGTCTTCTGGCTCAGATGATGGCGGAATAGGAGAGCTAAGCCTTGAAAGTGATGATGACGCAGGTTCCTCAGACGATGGCCTCTCTGGTTTAGACATGGATAATCTTGATCAAGATACCCCTGTTAAGCCGTCAGGTGGCAAAAAAGGGGCGGGTGATAAATCCGGTCCAGAGGCCAAGACAGGAACCGCTCTTGATGATTTTGATATTGATTTGGGAGATCTTGGATAAAAGAGCAAAAAATATATTGACAGGGATATTTGAAATGTGATATAAACGTCTCCACTCAATATTGAGTGCCGAGATAGCTCAGTCGGTAGAGCAACGGACTGAAAATCCGTGTGTCCCTGGTTCAAATCCTGGTCTCGGCACCAGAGAATATTTAAGGGTTTTAGGTGGATGCAGAAAATCTACTTAAAACCCTTTTTTTGTGCCTTACGCTCCAGCCCCCACACTGCCCCCACTTTTTCGGTTATGGGGGCAAGATTTCTGTCTTGAAAAGATACCAGGCGGGGTATTTTTTCACCCACTGAAGAACCATTGACACGCCACCCGCTCCTGTTTATCCTCCCCTGAAAAAATATCTTCTATGCGTTGCCGGAGACCTCTTTCAATTTCTCCCGGCAATAATAACGAGGCTTCCTGTTTTCCGAACACTGCAAGGACTCCATGAGCAACGGCTGTTTATACATCTTTCTTGATGAAGGGGGGAATCTGGATTTTGCTGCATCCGGGACAAAGTATTTCACCTTGACAAGTGTTTGTACCAAACGCCCCTTCACCGTCTGCCATGAATTGGGAAAATACAAGTTCGACCTCATCGAATACGGATTTGATTTTTCATATTTCCACTGCATCAAAGACAACCGGCATGTTCGGCAGCGGGTGTTCGGGATCATCAAGGAGAATATTGCAGATTTGCGGATAGATTCGCTCATAGTGGAGAAAAGCAAAATCGCTCCGGCGTTGCAGGCTTCTGAAGAGTTTTATCCCCGGATGTTGGGGCACCTGATCCGGCATGTTGCGGAACAAGAGCGGGAAGAGCTGGACGGTATGAAAGAGCTGATCGTGATTACTGACAGTATACCGATAAAGAAGAAACGGGCTGCTGTAGAAAAGGCGGTCAAGACCGTGTTGAAAAGAATGGTGCCTTCAGGCTGCCGGTTCCGGGTGCTGCATCATGCCTCAATGTCAAATATGGGGTTACAGCTTGCGGATTATTGCAACTGGGCAATATTCAGGAAATGGGAATCAGGGGGCAGTGTTTTCTATGATGCGTTGCGGGAAGGGATAAAGAGCGAGCTGGAGATATAAAAACGGGCAGCCTCCTGGAAAGCTGCCCGATTCGACCCCCCCGACTATCCTTTCAGAAGAAACCCTTGGTTTCTTGTCATCAGGGAGGAACCTTTCACTAACCATATATTAAGCTGTTCATGCAGGGTTGTAAAGAGAGTTTTTCAACTGCGCTTCAAACTTGAAAACCGAGTGGATATAGAGCGCATTCCCCTATAGGAAGTTAATGAAAGGTGTTCATGGTTTTTATTATCTTGAGTATCAATAGGTTATCCTCTGTTATGCCCTTCATTCCCTCCTTCAGTCCTTCACTTTTAAATTTGAATACTATCCGGTTGATATTGGTTCAATCGCAACCTGTTTAAACATAAAATATATCAGCTGAGACCAACTGGTAAAAAGAGAATGCTGGCGCATCCAAAAGTTGACAATTTTTGGTTGTTGCTGACATTTTTTGTCCATTTTGATCCCTTGTTTTTCCCTTCATTTTTTTCTCTCCTGTAATCTTTTTTGTTTGCTGTATGGTCTCGTTGTGTGCTGTGGCTGAGGCGTTTTTTGCTGGCTGAAATGGAATATATGTGCTTTATTGTTTTTTTATGAAAAATTACAGAGGATAGCGGCATGCTACTTGCAAATGCTGGCGATAGGTGAAAAGAGGGAGAGTTCTCAGTTCTTCTTGGCGGGCAATAATTATGCAACATACAATGGATAGGCGTCAAAGTACCCGGGTAGATATCTTGCTGGATATACGTCTGGATTTCGGAGTGCGCAGGTACAGGCATTTTGCCAATAATCTCAGCCTGAGTGGGCTTTATGTAAAAGGGTTTTACGAGCAGAAGGCTGGTGATGTCTGTGTCATTGATTTGAAGCAGGCAAAATCCAGAGAAGCCGGAGCGATACGAGCGGTTTGTTCGGCTGTCAGGGTCAACGAGACAGGTATGGCCTTGAAATTTATCTCCATGAAGATTGATAGTTTTCTCCTGCTTCAGACCGTGGTGGCCTCGTTTGCCGATGATCCTGAGTTGCTGGGAGGAGAATCACTGAAAGATATCTCTTTTACGCAGGAGGACGGTCTTATCATGTATGAGAATACACTCCCGCTAATAAATTATTCTTTTCCGCTGGCCTGAAAGAGTAAAATCCAGGTCTGCGTGTTCCCCCTCCCCCCTTCTTTTTCGCAGTCATTGTAATCATCCTTGATGATTCATCAATCGTTCGATAATGCCTGCGAGTCCTCTCTGTATTCTTTGTCTTCGTTTCCAGGTATACCAAATCGGGTACGCAGGGCTAGGATAAACATCCTGTCTGCCTTACTCGAAATCATATCCAGGGGCGAGTAGCCTCTTTTCCATGCCAGTGAGAAAATTATTCCCAGAGCCAGGATGGTGATGAGTATATTTTGCCAGGAATTAAGTGCCCACTGGCCTTGCCATACCCATTGCCAACTCTCTGAAAAGGGCTGGAGATAGGGAATGGGCCATTGGTGTCCGTCTGGACCTCGTGAACCTATCAGATCCCCAAGTAAGTGCAGGTGAAAACTGATTCCGGCAAGTAACGCAGTAATGAGTTTACGTGTTCGGGCAAGTAGATAGGCTGTCATAATCACCAGAAAAGCAAAGCCAATATTATGACCCAGCACATGATGGTAGGTGGACCAGAGTTCCAGCTGTTCTTTACTTTTTCCTGCAAAGAAGTCTCCGATAATAACAAGGCCGTCCGCGTCTGGTATAATTCCTGCAATAGTTATCATTATCAGTTCACGGCGATTAACCTGGGCGGTATTGGCAGTCAGCCATCCGATGAAAAGATGTGTTACTGGGCTCATAGGTTTATTCCTTACTTGATCGGGTGTTAGTTTGTGCAACTGCGTTGTTCAGGAATGTAATAGGGAACAGAAAGGGTTCCGGGTAAAATATATACAACCAAATGTGAGAAAAGTATATTAATTATACAGAGAATATTTATTCCACCCATTGATGTTGCGAAAAGGTGCCAGGGTATCTTCAGCAAAGGTCTGTACTGACCTTGGGGGGAAGGTTAGTACGTACCTTAGGGTGAAGGTACCCACTGACCTTGGGGGAAAGATCCCCGCTTACCTTCGGGTGAAGATCCCCGCTTACCTTCGGGTGAAGGTACTCACTGACCTTGGGGGAGAGATCCCTACTGACCTTCAGGGCAAGGTACCAGGGGATCTTGAGTAGAGAAAAGTATGTTGAAAGGGGGGATTTTAAAATTCCCTAAACAGGCAAAAAAATTGCTTTCTAATATTGCTTGTATATATATAATAAGCATGCAGGGCTTTTGCTCATTCTTACCATTTGCAAAAAACAAACTGTTTTTATTGTTTGCCAGCAGGATAATAACTGTGGTACGTAAGGAGCTTTTTGACGTTCGGCATACGGGCGTTTTGGAGGATATAGTCATGACAGCACAGGATATTAACCGCTTGGACGGACAAAGATGGGCAAGGGTTTCTTGGCTATTTGATTTTATGGATATGATGATGAAAAAAATTTGCTGGATTACTGGAGCGTTGATTTTGAGCTTGCTGCCGGTTGCGGCGCAGGCGGACAACCCTGATGGTGAGTTGCGTATTGAGATTATCTCTGCCTATAACCTGGTGGTTGACTCAAACGTGACCACCCCTGCCACCTATGCCCCGGAAGCGGCCACCCTTGGTGCCAAGGTCTGTAATGACGGAACCGAGGCCATGCATGAGGTGCAGGTCTATATCGGTGATTATATTGAGGGCGGCACAAGCACACCGGGCAGCTATCCGGTTTTTGACAGCGCTGGTGATTCCCGTACCTGGCTTGCAGATACCGGGGAATATTCCCTCACACATGAATCCGGTTCTTTTGCCAATAATGAGGATGCCAGCCGGGCCTGGGTGGGTACGCTGGAACCCGGTGAATGTCGGGTGGAGTATTGGGTGGTTTCCTATCCGCGATGTGTGAATGTCGGGGGTACTCCCCAGGAACCACCCTGCGACACAGCTATCACCGGCGGCAGCACAACGGCGGATGATCTTTCTCTATCTTACGACATCTGGGCAACCGGTTCTTACGGTGCTGCAGAGACTCCTCTCGAAGCCGAAGATAGCCGGAATTTAACCCTGCGCAGCGAGATCTCTGCATCTGCCAATAAAATCTGGCCCAACGGCGACAACAAGGTACCGGATGAGTATAAAGCTGCTATCCAGGAATCTCTTGGTTGGGATACCTGGACACCGACTGGGTCCAATCCTTTTCCAGGTCAGGTTTTTGAGACCCAAGGGATATGGTACGATCTGGGCAACGTGAACCAGGGCTTTGACAACAACAACGACGGAGTGCCGGATCAGAATGCCTGGCTGCAGCCGGTGGGTATCCCGGATGTGTATGATCCCGGCTGTTTTCGCCTTGTTGGAACCTACGGAATTCTGATTGTTAAATTAAGCGGCGGGGGCGAGAAGCTTATTCCCTTCAAAGATCAGATGTATTTTGAAAATATACCGGACAACACCGGTGTGGTTGGCTTGGTCTTTTACGAATATGCTGCGCTCAACGGAAAATGTACAGGTACGCTGACTCCGTATCAGGAAGTTGCGTCCGGTTATCTGAATGAGAAGTTCAGTGGGGATTATGGGACGGCTTTTCAGATTACGACGCAGGAACCGTTGGCTTCCATCGCAAAAGGCGTTTCACCGGAAACCGCAGGTCTGGGTTCGACGCTTACCTATACTATGACGGTAACTAATCCTCCTTCCTCTTCGTATCCTGCTACTGCCGAGTATCCCGGCGGTCTCACAGTAACGGTGGGAGATCCGGATTCAGGGAATCCCTTGGTTGTGCGGGATACTATTCCGGAAGGGACTCAATATGTCTATGACAGTGCTCAAGTAGTGTCTGGTAGCGGAATTACCGATGTTACTATTCTGTATACTTTGAATGATGGAACTACCACTTCGACCAAACCTGCGAATCAGACCGAGGCCAATAACGTAGTTGCTTTAGAATGGCGAGCAAATACAGGGCTTGTAAATGATAGCACCATGACGGTTGGGTTTCAGGCAACTGTACCGGGCACCTACACCGAGCCCTTTGTTTCCAATACCGGCTGTGCAGCCATCGGCTCCGGGCCTTGTTTTGACGAGGATGATGCGGTGACGAAAATCACCGGGAGCACCTCGATTACCGGGACGGTTTTTGAGGATGACGGCACGGGCAGCAACAACGGTAACGGCACCTACGACACTGCGGATGCCGGAGAAGTAGGCATAGCCGGAGTGCCGGTGGGTATTTATTACGATGCCGACGGTAGCGGAACCTACTCTGAAGGCGATTTTCTGTGGGAGGAAGTGACCACCTTGGCGGACGGCAGTTACACTTCCAGCAGCACCCTGCCGCCGGGTGATTGGTTTGCTGTGGTCGGTGATTTACCGGTCACTCATGACGGCTGGGCCAGTACGACTGGGACAGTGCATGGTGTCACCACAACAATAGGGGAAGCAACTGCGCTGGATACCGGTTTTGCACCGGCTTTGACTCTGGATAAGCAGTTTGTCGGGGCTTCTCCTATTAAGGAGGGGGATGTTGTTACTTATACGATTGATTTGAATAATGAGTTGTATGCCGAAGGTGTTGCTGTAAGTGGCGGTTGCGAATATTTAGTTTGGTCTTCAGCCGAATCAGTGACTAATAGTGCCAGCACCGCTAACAAACAGTTTTTGAATATTCCAAATGCGTTTGGTACGCAAGGGCCTGATGGTGCTTATGCTAGTGGCGACTATACAGGCGGTAATAATCAATTCATTACGGGATCAAGTTTTAATATTGATCCCAAGTCGGGAAATATCATCAAAGTAGAGGCATTGGCGCAAATCTACATTGCTTCTGCTCTTACAGATGATTCTGCAATGTTTGAACTGTACGGTGCAGGCGCACAAACGAGTATCATTACTACTGCCGATTTAAATACCGCAGTTGGTGCAGGCAACGCAACACTCTTTTCGTGGGACGTCACCAGTTTAAAAACTTGGGATTGGACCGTGTTTGCCAGTGCTTCAGAATTCGGAATAGGACTTGATAAAACAGGACAAGCTGATACTAACACGATTTACCTTGATGCGCTTGGCTACCGTATCACCACAGATGCGGTTTGTGAGAATAGTCCCTCAACCATCATCGACCCGCTCCCCCTCTATGACACCTTTGACGCCAACAAAATTGAATTCGCTTCCGCATCACCTGTACCGGACCGGCTTGTTCCCTATGATGACGGCGATCCGACAACCGATATGTATCGAATTGAATGGGACAATCTCGGCCCGCTCAATCCTAGCGAAACTACTCAGGTAACGGTTAATTTCACCGCGATGGAACCGGCAGGTTCACCGGAGACGGTAACCAATACAGCCGAAGTGAAAAACGCTTATTTTACCAGCGGTACTCCGGCCAATGATGCCGACGATGCCGAGACAGTCAATCTGAATGCGACTGCTTCTATCGGCGACTTCATCTGGTCCGATACAAACGGTGACGGCATACAGGATGCCGGAGAGCCGGGTATTCCGGGCGTGACCGTGTATCTCTGCACAACGACTGATCCATGTGTTTCCGGTGCCCCTGACGCAGTACAAACCACGACTGACAGTGACGGACATTATCAGTTTGACTATCTTGACGGTACGTACTACATGGCTGTGGATACAACTACCCTGCCTGACGGATTTAACGCAACGCCGACCGGCGATCCGGACGGAACCGCCGATGGACAGACAAGTGTCACTGTATCAGGCAATACGGACAATATGGACCAGGACTGGGGCTTCAATTCCACAGCAGGCACAATTACCGGCAGCGTGTGGCAGGATTTCGACGGCGATACAAACCGGGATGATAATGATACGCCTTTTGCAGGCTGGATAGTAACATTATATAATTCTGACGGAACTGTTGCAGGTACTACAACGACGAATGCGGACGGCACATATATTTTCGGTGATTTATCGAACGGAGACTATTACACAACTGTTACACCGCCAGCAGGCTATACCCAGACCTATGATTATGACAGTATCCTGAATAATAACAGCGGTACGCTCACTGTCAACGGCAACACCTTTATTTCCGATGTTGATTTCGCCTATCAGACCGGAGACAATTCCATCGGCGATACCCTGTATGTTGATCTGAACGGTGACGGGATAGAGCAGACCGGAGAACCGGGAATCAGTGATGTTACGGTTTCCCTGTATTTGGACAGCGGCTCTGTTCCCGGCGTACTTGATCCGGGTGATGTGCTGCTGGGAAGTGAGGTGACAGACAGCAACGGCCAGTACGATTTCACCAATCTACCTGATGGAGATTATCTTATTGTCCCGGATGAAGACGATGTCGATCTTCCCATGGTTCAGCAAACCGGAGATCCGGATGAAAGCGGTGTCTGCACAGTCTGCGACGGTATCACCTCAGTGACCGTGACCGGCGGCCAGGATATTGATACTGCCGACTTCGGCTATGAACCCGACGGCGGCAAGATCGGCGACAGCATCTATTGGGATGTCAACGGCGACGGTACACAGGGTGCTGGAGAACCTGGAATAGAAGGTGTTGAAGTCTATCTTTGCACTAAGCCGGTGGGTTCACTCCCGTGTGATCCTACGGATAGTGAATATGTTGGTACCGCTACCACAGATGCGGATGGCAAGTACCTCTTCTATGGCCTGCCGGATGATGATTATGTTGTTACGGTGGGGAGCGGCCCCGGCACGGAGATAAACGATGCCGACCAGACAGCCGACCCGGACAACAACGGTTTGGTCTGCACTGATCCTTTGGCGTATACATGCGACAGCAGCCAGGATGTTACCATCAACGGCAACAGCTACATGGGCGCGGATTTCGGCTATGAACCGCCCCTGTTCATCGGTGATCAGCTGTTCATAGACATGGACGGCGACGGCAGTCCGATGGAAAACAATGATCTGCCGCTGGCCTATGTGACGGTTACGCTCACGGATTGCGGGCCTGACAAGGACTGCGCTACCACAGGAGACAATGAAACCTATACAACCCAAACCGATGAGAACGGCAACTATGCCTTTGTTGACGGATTGGTTGACGGGAACAAGTATATAATCGAAGTGGACACGAACGACGAGGATCTCCCGGCAGAGTACGGAGCATTAACTCCGTCCTATAATGGACATGACAGTGACGGAACGACAGACAGCAGTATTGAGCTGACCCTTGGTTCAGTCCCTATTGATGATGCCGATATGGGGTTCAAATTCCCGGTGATTAACAACACCCTTAGCGGCACAGTCTGCCTGGAAGGCTCCTCGGTAGATGGTTATTGCGGCTCTGGGCTTAACTTGACTGATGGAGTAGCAGGCGATGAGTCTGCCTACGAAGGTACAACGGTCTATGTATCTAAATGGATTGACGATGGCGACGGTATCGTAGAGTCAGGAGAGCTGTTCCCGATAACTCAGACCGTTACTGATGAAAACGGAGACTATTCTTTTACCGGTTTGCCTTCAGTAAGCGGAAGTAATGAGAGTTATTTGGTATCTCTTGACGCCCCGGCAGATCTACTTGAGTTGACAACAAAACTGGCTGACACCCCGCCTGATACTCCGGCGGATGCCCTGAAAGAATATATCGACCTTGATGGGCACACCACTTCGGTATGGCAGAGCATTAGTGTTGCTGACGGTAATATCGTTGCAGGGCTTGACTTCGCCTTTCAACAGACAGCCGCCTTCGATTTCGGAGACTTGCCCCTGCCCTTTGAAACCAAACTGGCTATTGACGGTGCCCGTCATCTTGTACCGGACCCGGTGAATCCAGATCTGTATCTCGGTGCAGGTGTGACAATAGAAATAGACGGCAAGCCTTCCGTCGGTGCCATCGCTGATGAGGATGACGGGATTGTTCCAGTTAATCCTGACACTTGCAATGCTGTTGATCCGCGTACTTCTTGGAATGAAACGGATGGCGGTGCTGTTGAAGTCACAGCCGTAGGTGATGGTTGGTTGCTTGGCTGGATAGACTTTAACGGAGATGGATCTCTCAACGGCGATAATGAGTTGATTATCAACGAGGCCCTATCTGGTGGAGATACTCCGAAATGCATAAAATTTTCTATCCCTGCGGATGCCTTTGATGGGGATGGTAATTTTAAGGCACCTGGCTATGCCCGCTTCCGTCTCTTCCCGGTTAACGCACCGGCCTTATCGCTTCCAAGGTTTGCCTTTAAAGGTGATGCTAAGAACGGCGAAGTGGAGGATTATCTCTTTAACTTGGGGGCACTTAGTGCTATTGGCGATGAGATATTATTGCTTAAGCCGGACGGCACAACAGAAGGAATAGAAGGCGTTGTTGTGGAGCTGCAAAACGAATTCTGCAATGCTGGGGTGGACTGTCCGACTGCGGTAACCGATGCAAATGGTCACTACCTGTTTACCGGCGTTGGTTTGGGCGACTATACAGTTGTCGTTAAGGAGGGAATTAGTGGACTGACTCAGGTCTATGATCCTGATTCAACAGTAGACGGGCAACATCCAGTGTCTGTCACTACAGCTGGAACTGAGTACCTTGATGCTGATTTCTGGTATGCTGCATCTGCACCGACCACCGGCACCATCGGCGACCGCATATGGAACGACGCTGACGGCGACGGTGTGCAGGACTTGGGTGAGTCGGGGATCGGAGGCATTACCGTTGTTCTGAAAGATAGCAATGGTGATCCGGTTAAAAACAGTAATGGCGAAGATATAAAAGCCACTACTAATCCCGACGGCAGTTATTTGCTCACTGATGTTCCAGAGGGAAGCGGTTATACAGTCGAAGTAAGCAATCCGCCAAGCGGTGGAACATCAACGACTGGAGGCCATAGCACTACTGTTGATGTAGGAGCAGGTGAGACGGTTCTAACAGCCGACTTTGGATACCAGTTTCCAGAGGCGAATACTTCTGATATCGGCGACACTATCTATCACGAAGATATTGGAGGTATTGCCGGTGTCACTGTGGTGCTCAAGGATACCAACGGCGATATTATTGCTCAGGATGTAACCGATTCCAACGGCAACTACCTTTTTCCAGGTCTACCTCCAGGTGACTATACTGTGGAGGTGACGGATACCAACGGTCAACTGGACAGCTATGTACTCACTGTGGATCCAGATTCCGGTGACGCATTGTCAGAGTCCTATTCGTTAACCACGGTAGCAGATACCGACTACCTTGATGTAGATTTTGGCTATAATGATCCTGTTCCTACTTACGCAACGGTCAGTTCGTTCAATGCCTATGTGAACACAGCAAACCAAATCGTCCTTGAATGGACAACAGCCAGTGAGATAGGCACCATAGGTTTTCATTTGGAACGATTAAACGAGCAGAGCGGTGAGTATCAGGCGGTAACAAAAAAACTGCTGCCCGGGATGCTGGCTCCGCCGCACGGCGGCACCTACCGCTTTGTGGATAAGCAGGCTAAACCCGGAAAAGGTTATACTTATCGGGTGGTCGAGGTTGCTCTTGATAATCAGGGTGTGATTTCCGGACCGTACGTTGTACAGGCAAGCAAGGCTTTGCCGGTGAATAATCAGATGTTTGCTGATGGCCCGGAGGGCTATACATTGGCGCACCAGGATTTTTCCAGGAAACAGCTGAAGCGTTTTACAGCCCGAAGCAAGTTTGTTCAGGAGCTTGCTGCTGCAAAGAAGAAAAAGACGGGTAATACCCTGAAGATTCCGGTAAAGAAAAACGGATTGGTTTACCTCACCGCTGTCGAGCTGGCTGAGTTGTCTGGAATGACTCGTGTTAAGGTGGAGCAGAGCTTGAGAGCGAAGAAGTGCCTGCTGACTCTGTCAGGGGAATCCATCCCTGTCATTACGTCAAATACCGGCTCGGGTCTTTGGTTTTACGGACAGGGACCAGGCAGAAAGGATGTTAGTCACAATGTCTACTTGCTGGAACTGGGTAAGAAAGGCGTAAAGATGAAAAATACTCCGGGCAGGCCAGAAAAGAGTGTTGAGGTAGCACAGTCATACCTGGCTCAGGTTAGACTAGAGGAAAATCATCAGCCGTTGTATTTTTATAATATCAATAAACCCTTGGATGATTTTTGGGCCTGGGAATATCTGTTTGCCTATGGTAATGAATATGTTCTTGTTCACACTGTGGATACTCCGTATGTAACCGGGGAAGGCATGGCAATGATCACGGTTAATCTGGTAAGTGTAGCCAATAAAAAATCCAGTAGTGCAGCACCGTACAAGGTGGCTGTCCTGTTGAACGGACATGAGATCGGTACAACCGAATGGTCTGAGAAGGGCGCACATTCATTCCAGAGCGAAATCCCGGCGAATTGGCTCTACGAAGATGGCAATGAAGTGCAAATTGTCTCACAACTGAACAGGGGAGTGAATTATTCACTTATCTACTTGGACTCTATTGAGGTGGATTATCAGCGTAGCTATGAAGTAGTCGATAGCAAGCTGAGTTTTTCTGCTGCTGATTACGACAGCGTGACGATCAGGGGATTTAAGAGTAGTAATGTTTTGGCTCTTGATATCACCGAGCCAACCAATCCTTTGCGCTTGCGCACTTTGCCTGGTAAAAATCAAGCTGGTGAATACACAATTACGGTGTCCACCAAACCGGGACATGATTATTATGTTGTTGGAGCCTCAAATGTAAATTTTGTTGGTAGTATAACTGTAGACACCCCATCTCAGCTGCGCAGTGCAGAGAATCAGGCTGATTATTTGGTCATCACTTCCATTAATTTAATGGATTCCGCCCAAAGGCTTGCAGACCATCGTGCGTCTGAGGGAATGAGGACGATGATCGTTGATATTGAGGATGTACAGGATGAGTTTAGCCATAGTTTGCCAGATCCAGAGGCGATTCGGGATTTCCTGAGCTATGTGTATACGCATTGGAGCTTGGTTCCGAAGTATGTAACACTGATCGGTGACGGCTCCTATGATTATAATGATTATATGGGGTACGGAGCTCCGCTGGTCCCTAGTGTAGTGGTCTCAACCCCAGACGGTTTCTACCCCAGTGACAGTGTGTTGGCGGACGTTGTTGATGATGACGGTGTGCCAGAGTACGCCATAGGTCGTATCCCGGTCGTTGATAGTGAGGAGCTTGATAGATATATTGATAAGGTCATGGCTTATGAGCATGCTCTTGAGGGAGGTTCAAAGACGATGACCTTGGTGACCGATCAAAAAGATCCCTTGGCAGGTGATTTTCGGGCCAGTACGGATCAAGTGGCTGCCCTGATGCCGGAATATGTTCAAGTGGATCGTCTTGATGCCGATACACTGGGCTATAATGGAGTCAAAAACGGAATTAATGTTGCACTCCGTGAGGGCAGTGATATCCTGCATTATACAGGCCATAGTTCCTGGATTGGTTACGGCAGCAATAGTTCTTTGATGTCCTCCAATAGCCTTGCCTCCATGAATGACTTGGGTTCCCCCATGTTGATGGTGAGTATGGCTTGCTCTGCTGCCAGCTTCGGTTATCCACCTATGGACAGTGTTGGTGAGAGTGCCTTGCTTCAGGCAGACGGAGCCGCTGTAGGGTTCTTTGGGGCAACGGGGTTGTCTCATAATTACCTCTCAGATATAATGGCCGAAGGATTCTATAAAAGCCTGTTTGATCCCGCAATCACCAGGATTGGAGAGGCCGTTCAGGCTGGGAAACGTCATTATCAATCTCAGGGGATGAAACGCTATCCTCTTGATATCTACAATCTGCTTGGTGATCCGGCTGCACATACTCCGGTCAACCGTCAGTAGCCTGGATCCCAAGAAGCAGCTTGCTGTAAGACAGCTTTTTGGTTCACTTTTATAAGGAACGGCATCCGGCTGGGTCGTTCCTTTGCTTTGAAATTGCAGGGGAAATAAAGGAGAAAAGTTAGTGCAGCTTGACACAGTGTTCAGGAAAAGAGATAATATTGTTACGCGAAAGGTGATGGAGGAAACATTGCTTGTGCCTATTTCAGGTGAATTGGCTTCTATGGATAATTTATACTCAATGAATGAAACAGGGGCCTTTATCTGGGAGGCCCTTGATGGTTCACGTTCACTTGCTGAGATAGGGGAGCAATTGGAAAAGTTATATGATGCCGATTCTGTAGTCATTAAAGCGGATCTTATAGAGATTATTACAGCATTATTTGAGTCGGGGCTGATTGTGGAAACCACCGGGAGTGAAGGTTGATGGTCAGGGAAAAGGATTGCTTTGGGATCGCTGACTCAGATATAGCACGGTATTTTACCAGGGCTACGGCATCGCGAATACCCTTGGCGGCCTCTTTTGAGTTGACCCGTCGTTGCAACTTTCGTTGTGTTCATTGCTATCTTGGTGACCAGAAGTCTATTCGGCGACATCAATATCGCGAGCTTGATAAAGATACAATTTTTCGTCTATTTGACGAGATGGTTGAGTCTGGAACCTTGTTTCTCCTTCTGACCGGAGGGGACCCTATGCTCCGGACTGATTTTGTAGAAATTTATAAGTATGCTGTTCGGGCTGGATTACTGGTCACGGTATTCTGCAATGGTTCTTTGGTGACGGATGAAATCGTTCGAGCCTTTGTTGAATATCCACCAAGAATACTGGAAATTACAGTTTATGGAGCAACACAGGAGACCTTTGAAGCGGTAACCCAGCAACCCGGCTCTTTCTCCGCTTGTATAGCCGGAATAGAGCGGTTGCAAAAGGCAGGGATCAGGGTACGTTTGAAGACAATGGTGTTAACTTTGAATGTGGACGAATTTTCAGCTATTCGGCAGCTGGCAGAAGATATGGGCTTGCAGTTCCGGCATGATTGTTCCCTCCATGCAGCAGTGGCTCATGAGGATAATGGCGGGTGTTCAAATATCTGCGACAGCGAAGGTAGCTTGTCTGATACATTACAATATCGTGTTCTTCCTGAACAAGCAGCAGCTGTGGATTTGAGTATAGATAAGCTGGCACTTGAATTGGTTGAAGCAGCAGAAAAAACATGCCCGTCAGAGGCTACGTATCAATTGTACTACTGCGGTGCAGGAAAGTCGTCATATCATGTTACTCCCTATGGGGGATTGCAACCTTGTTTGATAGTGCGTACACATAGTGTTAATATATGCGATACTGGAGGACTTCAGGGCGGCTGGGACGGTGTGCTCCAGAACTTTACATCATGCAGGGCTTCCTCATCATTTTCCTGTAATAACTGCAGAAGCAAAAACGTGTGTACTGCCTGTCCGGCTGTATTTGCCACAATGTCAGGCAATCCAGAGCAGGTTGATACTTTTTTTTGTCAGTATGCGAAAAAAAGAAGCGAAAAAAAAGAATTAAAGAGAGTGATATGGGCGAGGACAGAAGAGCGGGCGTGATAAAAAAAAAAGAGCAAAGAAATACAGAGCAGAAGCTTCATTATGAAAAGCCAAAATTGACACCGGTGTCTCTGTTTGCTGATCAAGTTCTATCGGGCTGTGCTAAACAATACCCAAACTTTTTTTGTACAAATTACGGTAAGGACTTGACTTCTTGAGTGAGTGAAATGGAGTGATGCATTAGTGTTTGTTGAGAAAAAGGTTGATGGATTTAACAATGGCTTTTCGGTAGAGAAGGAGGGGAATTTACTTTCTCTGTTTGTTATCTATGCAGAGAATGGTTCAGTTCGGACAATCTTGGTGTCTTGTTTTTAGACAATTAATAATACAGGGAAAAGGCTGATTGTTAATATGGTTCATCAGCAATTATTTATTCATCGGATTGGAGGATTGAGTGTTCATGTTGTAAACAGCATCCGAGCCGAGTTACAAGGTGAAGATACTGCCGAGTATTTGCATTTTGTTCGTCCTGTCGGTTCTCAAGGATCGGATGTTCAGGTCTGCATGACAAGTTCATTTAATCAATATAAGCCTGTGGCAGGCGATGTGATATTTGCTGCCCGATATTTAAGAATCCAAAAGGTTGGGAGGGGAATTCAGGTGCTTTACTACCGGATGGATCCCCAGCCATATGTGACTATCTTGGTTGACCAGCAGTTTTCTCGGTTTTCGTTTTGTTTTTATTGTGGAAACGAGGAAAAGAGTTCCGGTAAAATTAAAAAGTATAGTGTTTATCCTTATAGAGCATCAGCAGATGCTCTTTTGTTGCAACACAGCTTCATTAATCATCAAGGAATGTTAATTCATGCTGGTGGTGGTTCTGTTCGGGGCAAGGGGATGGTTTTCGCCGGGATATCAGGTGCAGGTAAATCAACTCTTACTGAATTATTGAGTTCTTTTCCAACGAACCGACTCTTCAGCGAGGAGCGTTTGGTAGTTCGCTTTGTTGGGAACCAGTGGACTGTTTGGGGAACTCCATGGAAAGGGACCGGAAATATTGTACGCAATGAAAGTGCCCCTCTTTCAGCATTATTTTTTTTGAAACAGGCTGAAAAAACACATGTTACTGCATTAACTCCGTCACAAGGACTGCATCGTTTACTTCAGGTCGCCTCTATTCCCTGGTACAGTGCAGAGTGGACCAATAAGGGCATCGCTGTTTGTGAATCGTTGATTCGGGATATTCCTATGTTCGAGTTGGCTTTTCGACCGGATCAAACGGCGATTCAGGAAGTGGAGCACCTTGCTGCTTCGCTGTAGGCGGGTTGCCAAAAAAATGTGAGTTATCTTATGAAGGGCCGTATTCAAAAAATATTGATCCCTCTGTTTCTGCTCTGTTTGTATCCGAACATAATTGTCGCTGCTGAGTTACTCTACGAAGACTTTAATCTCTGCGAGACTCCTGACGGTTGGACCCTGGAAAACCTTGCTGGTTCCTGTTCTTGGCTCTTTAACAGCAATCGCCAGAACGAGACAGGCGGAGAAGGCTGTTACGCTATAGCCGATAGTGATAACTGCGCAGATCAACCAATGGATACAACGTTGAGTATTTCTTCTATTGACTGCTCCACCTCAAGCGGAACAAAGCTTTTCTTTAATTATGATGCATTGCATAGTATTGGTAATACTTCATTTACTGTTCAGCTTTCCGTGAACGGCGGCACAGAGTGGGTGGATATATGGCATAGAACAGAATCCGATCTTGGCCCGAAAACAGCAAGTGTTGATATCAGTGCGGTAGCGGACGGCCAATCCTCTGTACTTCTCCGTTTTCATTACTACACGGATAAATCGGACTTCTGGTGGCAGGTTGATGATGTGAGGGTGTCCGCCGATGAAAAGAATACCTTTAACGGGATCCCCTTTTTACAGGCCCCTGACAGCCTTTTTCTGCTAGCTGGTTAATCTTTTAATTTTACACCAGAAAAAAATGGACATTTGAGATTTTTCTGGTATTAATGTAATAAAAAACGATTTGTCATTGGTAACCAAGGGA
>NZ_JALAAI010000019.1:0-41411 GCF_052785085.1 Candidatus Electrothrix sp. | reverse complement strand
GCATGCGAACTCAGAACGTGGATAGATCTCGTAAAAAACGTTGTGACCCTTAAACTATCGTGATCTTCTTTTTTTGTCCAATCTTTTTTTGTGTGGAATGAGGGGGGTGAACGGTTACGTTTGAATTTGTCATGGAGGACGATACATTAACTCTGGATGAGGAGGAAGGCGACCAGGCAAGCCATGTTTTTCAATTGATTGTTAGCACTGAAAAGATTGATGGTTTCCTCTTGGAGCAGGAGGGAATAAAGATCGGTAATGTCCAAAAGGGTGCATTTAAAGGGCTAGGCAAAAGCAAGGAGCGGAAGAAATATACAAACGAGTGGTTTACCAAGACCATCCGCGTTACCCTAGTGCGGCAGCTTGCCCAGGTGAGCACTGAAGATTTCACCGTTGTTGACCAAAAGATATCTGTATCTACAGGACAACCTGTTCAACCTACTGCTGGTCGCGACGTAGCCCGTGATGGCAGACATGCTACACAACCGGAAACACAGCCTGCCAGGGCCACCCGATCTGTCGGTCCCAGTCCAGGGGAGAATGTCAGACCGCAGAAAATTACCATCAAGGGGCATTCCTCGTTACAGGCTGATGTCAGCCTCAGCGGAGTGCATCCCGGCAGCCGGAGTGCAGGCAGTGATTCTGATTTCTATAGGGCTCTTGAGCGGCAGGGACTAGAGCTACTGAGTTTTTCAAGGGATTCAAACATGCGAGGCGGGACGGAAAGTATCCTGGAATTGAACAATATTAAGGGGGATGAAGAGCTTAAAAATGATCCTCTGGAAATTGAGCTGGATTTCGGACTGGCTGAGGAAGAGTACATCCTGCCCCTGACCTTTGACGGTGAACATATCCTGCTGGCCGGAGAACCGGAAAAGGATGCTGACGGGAAAACCCTGATCCATATTGACCATATCCCGGAGGGCATCCCAGATCATTGCCGCAGTCTTGGCAAGGCCCTGAAACTCTACTTTTTCAAGACCTATCTGAAGAAGGATAATGTAAATCTGCTCCGTTGGGTTGAATTTCGTAACGACGGTTCAGTTGTTCGGCATCGGGAGGGCGTGGCTGACAAGGTTGCGGCAGCGAATAATGTTCTTCTGCTGGTTCACGGTATCATCGGCGATACCGAAGGTATTGCCCAGGGCCTGATGCAGGCCAAAGATGTGGGCGGAACATCTCTTGATAAGAAATTCGACTTAGTGCTGACTTATGATTATGAGAACCTGAGCACCAAAATTGAGCAAACGGCTCTAAAAATGAAGATGCAGTTGCATGATGTCGGTCTGCACGAGCAGGATGATAAGCGGCTGACCCTGCTCGTTCATTCTATGGGAGGGTTGGTTTCCCGTTTCTTTATTGAGAATGAGGCAGGCAATAAGATGGTCGATCATCTGGTGATGTGCGGCACCCCCAATGTCGGTTCACCATTTGGCAAAATTGGCTCGGCACGCAATCTGACCGGTGTGCTAACAACCTGGGCCATGAACTTTTTTGTTCCTTTTGCGCCGTTCGGCGCAGGATTATTGACCGTGCTCGGACGCTCGAAGAAGGTCACGCCAACTTTGGAGCAGATGAATCCGGGTTCCGAGTTTATTCAGAAGCTGAATGCCGGGGATGATCCGGGGATTCCTTATACCGTCCTGGCCGGGGATGTCCGCCGCTATGATACTCAAAATGACGGGCTGATGGCGAAGTTGATAGCTAAGGTGGGTAAAGGAAGGTTGTTTGAGGCTATGTATGATGATGCCGGGCATGATATTGCGGTGGCCTTAGACAGTATTCAGGGGGTGCCTGATGTGCGACAGCCTGTGCCGGTGAAGGAGGTGGTGGATTGCCATCATATGAATTATTTTGTTTCTGAGGCCGGGTTGCGGGCATTGGGTAAGGTGGAGTGGTGAGAGAAGAGCTGAACATCGGGAAACAGCCTTGAGAGAAAGACACCGGGATGGGCTGTCGTTGTTCATTCCGGTCAGGAGTCAGAGACGCCGCTACCAGACTCGCTCCACCCCGTAGCGGTCGAAAATACGATCCGCTGAAACAAGGATCAGATTATCTTCAAGGGCCTGAGCGGCAAGAAGTCGGTCAAAAGGATCCCGATGATGGAGTTCCAGCGACTCCACTCCGGTTACGTGGCGGAAGGATATGTCCAGCTGCCTGAACTGATTTGCCGCCAGATGCTGCGGGACATATTCCTGAACAGAGCAGGTGAGCTTCAGCTTGCCGATACCGGCCTTGATCGACATTTCCCAACTGCTGACAAGGCTGAGAAAACATTCATTTTCAATATCCTGTATTATATTGAGAGCATTGTCGGAAAGTTGCGGAGAATTCTCCACCCACCAGAGAAAGGTATGGGTATCAAGCAGGAGCTTTTTCATTGATACTCCTCGAAATCTTCAAGAGGGGCATCAAAGTCGTCCGCCATATAGAGCAACTGACCGGTGCCGGACCCCGGTTTTCTCCTGCTTTCGGGTGCTGACAGGGGAACAATTTTTACCAACGGTCGGTGTTCGTCGGTGATGATCATTTCTTCGCCGAGGAGGGCCTTTTGAATCATCTCGAAAAAATGTGTTTTTGCTTCGGTAAGATTAAGTTGCGCCATAATGACCTCGTTGTCTGCATTTTTATCGTCTTCTTTTCAATCATTTTTCATCATAGCACATAACTTGCCAATAATCCAGCAGTACCCCTTGTTCAGTCAGGGCGCGGATGCGCGGCAGCCTGTGCCGGTGAAGGAAGTGGTGGATTGTCATCATATGAATTATTTTGTTTCTGAGGCTGGGTTGCGGGCTTTGGGGAAGGTGGAGTGGTGAGAGATGGGGCTTTGATCTCAACTCAGGAGAGGGCGGAGGTTGTTCTGCCCTCTCCCTGATTTTTAAAATCTACTCACAAAACTTTAGGGCGTTATTAGGCAAGCCAAACTCGGCTCGTGCTGCGCAAAGGGATTTCATGAACGGTCCGGGGACGGTATTGCGGTTTTCTTGGCTTTGCATCCAGCGTACAAGACGGTTTTGTTGCTCTTTGGCTCGCTCATTACCCGCTTGAATCGCTTTTTTGTACCAGCGCAGGGCGCGGGTGATGTCGTTATTGCGGTCGTAGATGATGCCGATTTGCAGCATGGCATTGTTGTCGCCCTTTTCGGCTTTTTGAAGCCAGTGGAAGGGATGGTGGCGACTCCAGTGGGCAGGGCTTTTATATAGATCGCTTTCTGGCTCTGGAACAAGATTACTTCCCTCTAATTTGTAGGGCAGCTCACTATTTATTTTGTACTCGCCATTCTTATCAAGAGAGATACCAGACCACTTGTTGAGGTTATTTTCCAGATCCCATAGTGTGGTCACACCGTTCCCCGAACTTGTGGCTAACGTGCGACCATCAGGGGAAAAAACAACACGTTCCATAACGGGTTCTCCTCCATCCCCGCCGATTTCTAAAAACAGAGACGAGTCCAGAGAAAGCAGGAGGTTACCTGTAGCTGTATCCCAGAGGTTCGCGTTGTTTATACATGAACCTGTGGCTATGGTGCGAGTGTTAGGCGAAAAAGCAATACTGGCTACTCCGGTCAAACCTGTATTCTCTAGAGTCTCATCTAACGTTATTTCTCTAAGGAGTCTGCCTGTAGCCACATCCCAAGTGGCAATATTGCTATCAGTGCAGGTCATATAAGAAACTGTGGTCAAAGTGTGACCATCGGAAGAAAAAGCCATGTCGTTTATCTTAAGCTGACGTGCTTCGTTCCATTCATCCTTTTCCTCCCAAGTCACATTTCGTAAAAGTTTACCAGTGGCTATATCCCAAAAAAATATATCTCCGTTACTTGAGCCTATAGCCAGTGTATTTCCATCAGGTGAAAAAGCAACACTGATCACCTCTCTTACGTCCTCCTCTGTTTTGTTTCCTTGTCCTAAAGTCAATGTCATTAAACGGTTGCCCATAACGGTATTCCATATGACAACTATACCATTCGATAAGCCTGTAGCTATCATATGACCATCAGGAGAAAAGACCATGCTTTTCACGTCGAGTTCGTTCCCGGTCTCCACTTGGTCAGACGTTTTCTCCACATGAAGGATTCTTAATAAATTACCTGTAGATACATCCAAAAGAACAACAGTATTGTCAGAAATGGCAGCGGCAAGAATGTAATCAGTAGGTGAAAAAGATAAGGTTTCTACATGATTATCTACAGTCTGTGTCTTAAAGGATTTTCCTGTGGCAGTATCCCAGAGATGAATAGTATTGCCACCGGACCCTGTGGCTAACATACGACCATCGAATGAAAACGTCATGCTGGTTGCAAGATTATCTTTCAGGACGGCGATCTGTCGGTTATATGCAGAAATATCCCATAGGTAGGCAGTGTCGTTTGATGACGTTACAAGGGTAAGTCCATCGTGAGAAAAAGTTGTCTTGTATCCAGCTAAATTCAGTTCCAACAGCCGATTGCTTGTGGTGATGTCCCAAAGAATAGGGCCTGTAGCCAAGACATTTCCGTCCGGTGAAAAGGCAATGCTTCTTCCAAATTTTTTGCTGGCCAGTAAGCGTCTGCCATTGAGTACATCCCAAGCGGACGAATAACCGTCGTAATAACCTGCTGCGAGAATGCGATTATCAGGTGAAAGGGCCATGTTCACTAAAGGTGCCGCTCCCACTCTATCTGCTTCCAATGATCGTTTAAGCATAGTTGCTGATTTTTCAGGTAGGAGACCTAGTGAATCCCAAGGTTCTTTTCTTGATCTTAGCTCAACGATCATATCCCAGAAGGCGTGAGTCTCATCGTCAGCATTGACAACTTTTCCCGTGACCGCATCCCAGAATCCTGTATCTGTGGCCAAGGTACGGTCATCAGGCAGGAAAATTGGAGCCGTATCTTCTAAGTATTGTATCCATAAATCATGCGATGAATTTATAGCAATCGTAACCACCGGTAGCTGTACTGGATTGCCCAAGGCACGCAATAAAGCTTCTCCATATGCCTCTTCTTTTTCTTTGGAAATTTTTGTTAAGGCATGGAGTGAATAGAAATGTGTAAAAGCATTACATCGTCTATCTTCAGCGTCTTTTCCCTTTTCATTCAAAGCCAACCCGATATTGTTATTGGCTTTGTTCAATGCCGAGACAGCATTTTTCCTTTCCTTGTCTGCCTCATCACGCGCAGTTTCAGCACGTCCTTGTTGATTTTTCGCTTCTATACGTGCATCATTTGTTATCCACCAAGCAGCTATCAGGGTCACAATAATAACCGATATGAATACAGAAACTCCCCGTGTCCAATTCCGCTTCCTCTCAACACTCCGCCTCACAAAGTCCGTCTCAACCCGATTCAACCAGACATGCTGATCAAGAGGCGCAAACGAAGGAAACAGATTTTTGTAGAATTGCCTCAATAATCGAAAACTCCGCTGCTTCCTCTCAACCTTCGTGCCGTCACCCATGTCGCCGGAATCCTCTTGCTCAAGAAACTCCTGCACCCGCAACAGCCTCGGGCTATTATCCCAAAGCAGTGCCTTCCGCTCTTTTTCATTCTCGCCGCGCTTCCAATCCCCCGCCGCCCGTGTCAGCTGCCTGTGCAGCAACATCTTCTCGGCCTCATTGTCCCGCCACTCGAACATCTTGTCCCAGGCGACAATCAGGGAGTCATGAACCGCTTCATAGTAAGGTTCAGCCTTTCCTTTGGCATCGTTACGTTCATCAACAACAATAAGGCGGTTTTTGGTGAGTCCTTTGAGAAGCTCCTTTACCTCCTTGGTTTCTTTCACACTAGGGTAAGTGAACTCCCACTCTGGAGCCTGTCTTCGGGTCAGCTCGCCGCCCTCAAAGGCAACCATACGGAGCAGGATGCGGCGCAAAGTTTTTTTCTGAGCGACATCAAGCTCGTTATACTTCTGTTCAATACGACTGCGTAGCGAACCGATGATGCCGCCCATCTTTTCATAATCAGCTTTCGTCAGAGCACGGTTGCCGTCCTGCTGTTTCACATCCTTCTGCCGTTTCACATAACGGCGATACAGTTCACTGAGGGTGAAGGAAAGCAGGGGCAGAGAACCGGGGGTCTGAACGACCTCGTTGATCAGGTCATCAACTAAGTTGCGCGGTTCAAAATAGAGCACTCGCAGCGAGGCGGGTTCTTCGATGACCTCCCGCAGTTCGTCCTGGGTCATGGGCGGCACGACAAAGCGGTAATTCTGCCGCCAGCATTCCTTGAGATAATTCTGGGAAATTTGGGCTTCAAAATCAGAACGCAGAGTGAGGACAATGCGCAGCACCTTGCTGTGCTCATCCAAAGCCTGCCTCAGCTCACGAATGAAGTCTTTCCGTGCCTGCTCTTCACGGCACAGGGTGATGAGTTCTTCGAACTGGTCAATGACCAGCAGCAGTTTTAGCCCTGGATTTTTTTTGCGCCATTGCCCGATCATTCCGGCTGGCGTGGCTCCTCCCTTTCGTTCCGGTCGCACACCTGGCAGATCATTTATGAGCAGGCTGCGCAGAGTCGCCAGCGGATTTGCACCGGGTCGCATAACTTCTTTTTTCTTTTTCCCGTCCTTCTCCGTCACCCTTTCCAGAATGAACCAGGATGAAGGTTGAGAGGCATCGTTCTCTTCCGCTGATTGCTTTTCTTTATTTGCACCATGCTCCAACGCAGGCAGCAGACCCGCCTTGACCAGGCTGGACTTGCCCGTACCGGAAGCCCCTAACACCACAGTGAACGGCAGCTTTGCGACCCGCCGTTTCAGTTTTTTAACCAAGTCGGTGCGCCCGAAGAACAGCTCGCTGTCACCTTTCTCATACGGAGACAGCCCTTTGTAAGGGTTGTTTTTTTCGGTCAGATCAGGAGCTGGCGGCAGGTTGAGTTCATGTCCCGGCACCAGAAAGATGAACTCACCGTGTTCATGCCGGTTGAGGGGCCAGAGTCCGGGTGTCTGCCGGTGAGCGGCCAGCTCTTCAGCGGGTACTTCAACCTCATCCCGGAGATAGAGATAGAGTTCTGTGGCAGTGATAACGCCGTCGCCGTCTTTCGGGGTGGTATCAGCTGCACCGCCCAGGGCATCGAACAGAGCCAGGGCAAAGGGCGAATGCTGTTGCCCCTGTCGGGCATCTTGTTCACCGCGCATAGTGCCGGAGAGGATATCCAGAGCTTTCTGATCATAGGACGCAGAGGTGATCACCTGCCAGGCCGCATCGCGGATAAAGCGGTCATAACGTTCTTTATAGATGACAGGAGGTAAGGGCTGAAAGTCGCGCTTGCTGGACCAGCGGAAGGCTCCGGCAAAGCAGCAGTCAAGAATCGCCAGCATATGTCGGCAGGGCAACGCTTCTAATGCCTCATGCAGCTCGGTCATGGGAAAAAAGGTGAACTGGCTTCCCGCTTGGCGTCCTGGGGAATCAGAAAACCTGCCGGGCCGTCATCTCCGTCTGTCGCGACCCCGTGCCCGGCAAAGTAGACCAGCAGGCGGTCATCTTTGCCGATTTTCTCGGGAAGTTTCTCGCAGAACAGCTTCTCAAGGCGTGACAATGTGGCCTCTTCATCGGTGAGCAATATCACCTCGTAGCCGTGCTCTTCTCCTTTCAATATATCGGTCAGTCCTTGGGCGTCGTTGACTGCCGTGCTCAGGGGAGGAATGCTGTTGATATACTTGTCTATCCCGATAACAACGGCGAAGCTGCGTTGAAATTTCGAGGACTTGTCGTTGCTCGAAGAATCATTTTTACGCTTCAGTCCGCGATCTTGCTGTTTTTGAGTATCCGCCATGATGTGCTCCTCCGTTTTTTAGCACCTTAACGACTTTTTCTACGTTGTGGTATTGTATGTCATGATGAGAAGAAAGACAAACTGATGAAGCCCATAATAACAGGCAATCGGCTGGAGATGCCTTGAAAGCGGCCACAGAGCAGTCGCTCTCTTTCCGTTTGACAAATCGCATCTTTTTTTGTATTGTCAAGTATTTTTTTTGTGCCGATGGTGAAATTTACGAAAATTTTACCATGAAACTCGGTGCAATTTCCTATTGAAAGAAACGAGCATGAGAGAATTTCCGGGAGTCATTTTATGTGTCGATTAGCCCTGAAAACCGCAGATATACCCTTTTCACCGTATGAGGTGCTGAACGGCATGGAAGCCATGCAGGAGGGATATGACGGTAGCGGTCTCGGACTGTTGCTGCGCGGTGTCAGTTTTGAGGATTATAAATATAAAAAGGAAGAGCAGGTCATCCTGTCCGGTATCGCCCATACTGAGGCCGCTGTCCGGCGCCTGCAACGGCTCATGGAAGAGCGTGGGTTTGAGCAGGACTATGACCACCGCTTTAAGGTCAATGCAGATCTTATTGAGTCCAAGGATCGTTATCAGTACATTGTCCGGGTGTATAAAAAACCAGAAGGGCTGACCGAGAAGGAACTGGAAGAGCGGCTTATGCAGACCCGTCTTTTTCTTCGCAGGAATGGAGAAGAGCACGGCAATGATTTGACCGTCTTTTCTTTTTGGCCTGATGTGGTGACCATTAAGGAAGTGGGTTGGCCCTTGGAGGTCGGTGATGCTCTGGGGTTGAACGATGACCGGATCAAGGCCCGAGTGGTTATGGCCCAGGGGCGACAGAACACCAATTACGGGATCAACCTGTACGCCTGTCATCCCTTCTTTATACAAGGTATCGCCACCATGACCAACGGCGAAAACACCGCCTTTATCCCGATCAAGGAATGGCTGGAAGGCAAGAATATCCCCGGTTATATGGGCTATCAGTCTGACTCCGAGGTCTTTGCTCATATCCTCCATTATGTGACGAAAAAGCTTGACCTGCCTCTGGCGGCCTATAAGCATGTGATCACTCCGTTGAAAAGCGAGGAACTGGATGCCCATCCCCAGGGGGATTTCCTCAAGGGCCTGCGCACATCCTGCCGCCGCCTGATCATTGACGGCCCTAATGCGGTGATCGGCACCCTGCCTGATGAAACCTGCATGTTGGCTATGGATGCGAAAAAACTCCGTCCTGCCACGGTGGGCGGTCGTCCCGGTGCCTGGGCCATTGCCTCAGAGATGTGCGGCGTCGAAGCCTTGGTTCCGGATCGCGATCCTACCTTGGATTTTCAGCCCATGCGTGAACATACAGTCATTATTCCACCCGAAAGAAAGGAACTTCAGATATGGTCTCAGTTCGATCAGTTTACACTCAGCCAAGCAGCCTGACATTCAGCGATCTGCCGTGGATTATAGAACACCGTGAGGATCGTTGCACCCTGTGTGGGCAATGCACAGCAGTCTGTCCCAAACAGGCTATCTATCTGACCTACCGCAGGCAGAGAGTCCCCAAGCTGGATATCCTGAAAAAGAAGCGCGGTAACGAGTACCGTCATTTTGTTGGCATTCGCCAGAATACCGAAGTAGACAAGATGTGCATCGGCTGCGGCATGTGCTCCTCTGTCTGCCCCAACGAGGCCATTGGTCCGGTGCCCAATCCCAATGAGCATCGTTCTCGTTTTCATATGGATCAGAAAGGTGATTCCTGGAAACGCGGTGGTCGCCGTAATGCTCCGGGAAAAACCATCCTGGATCGTCTTTCCTTTGGTAGAATCTCCATGCTCACTGATCCGGCATTGGATGCAGGCCGGCACGAGTTCAACACCAACACCATTCTCGGTCGGGTTTTGCCACCGGAAGAATACATCCGCCGCAAGGCCGCTGGTGAATGGATTCCGCCTACACGGGAGATCTTTCCCTTTGTGATCGGTTCCATGTCCTTTGGTGGTTTGTCCCCTAATATGTGGCTTGGTCTGCTTCAGGGTGTGGCCTATTGTAATGAGGTTCTGGGAATTCCCGTGGTTATGGCCACAGGCGAAGGCGGTTGTCCGCCTTGGGTGCTGAAAAGCCCTTTTCTCAAGTACATCATCCTCCAGATCGCTTCCGGTTATTTTGGCTGGGATGAGATCATCCGCGCTATCCCGGAGATGCAATGTGATCCCGCAGCCATTGAGATCAAGTACGGCCAAGGAGCCAAGCCCGGTGACGGCGGTCTGCTGATGTGGTTCAAGGTCTCCAAACTCATCGCCCGCCTGCGCGGGGTACCGGAAGGCGTTGACCTGCCTTCGCCGCCGGTGCATCAGACACTCTACTCTATTGAAGAGAGTGTTATGAAGATGATCCAGACCCTATCCATGGCTTTTAATTTTCGGGTTCCGGTGTATCCCAAGATTTCCGGGTCCACTTCGGCCAAGTCCGTGCTCAACAACCTGGTGCGTAATCCTTACGCCTCTGGCCTGCTGATCGACGGTATTGACGGCGGAACCGGTGCGGCCTACAATGTTTCTATGGATGCGACAGGCTATCCCATCGCCTCCAACCTGCGTGAATGCTATCAGGAGCTGGTCGCCCAGGGTCGCCAGAACGAAATCCCGATCTTTGCCGCTGGCGGTGTGGGCAAGAACGGCAATGTGACCCAGAACGGTATGGCCCTGATCATGCTCGGTGCCTCCGGTGTTCATATCGGTAAATACATCATGCAGGCCTGTGCTGGCTGCCTCGGCAATGAGCTGGGCCGCTGCAATGTCTGTAATGTGGGTATTTGTCCCAAGGGTATTACCAGCCAGAATGAGAAACTGTTCCGGCGGCTGGACCCTGATGATGTGGCCCAGCGGGTTGCTGATACCTTTTCTTCTATCCAAACAGAGATGAAGAAGATTATGGCCCCGCTTGGACGTTCGCAGAGCCTGCCTATCGGCATGTCCGATGCGCTCACCATTGATGATGCGGATGCGGCAGAGCGGCTGGGGATTAAGTACGCCTGTTGATGGTTGAATTTGTCTACACTGCCGTGTTTATGACGGTGGTGTAGATTGTTATAATCTATTGTTATTTTAGTAACACACATGGAAGACAAAAGAGAATACCTTCCTGAAATCGTAAAAAATATTAAAAAGGCAGATCCCTATAAAATTATTTTGTTCGGATCGTATGCTACAGATGCTTATTCAGAAGACAGCGACCTTGATTTACTTGTCGTGCTGAATTCTTTGGGCATAGCAAAAAATTATGGCGAGAAAATGCGAAACAAATTATTGGTTCGCAGAAAAATTTACAATTTAAGCAAAGAAATACCTATTGATTTGCTGGTATATACGAGAGGAGAGTACGAGGTTGTCCTGAAAAGTGAAAACTCATTCTGCAATGAAATAAAGAAGACCGGAAAAATACTGTATGAAAAAACAGACTGAATACTGGCTGAATTCTGCCGGAGACGATCTGATGCTTATACAGGAAATTATTGGTAATGAGCATCTGACCAACATGGTCGCCTTTCATTCCCAGCAGGCGATAGAAAAAAGCATCAAGGCTGTCTTGGAAGAAAAAGAAGGAGCTGTGCCGAAAATTCATAATATTATAACTCTTCGAGGAAAAATAGAAAATTATATCGAACTCTCTGTTGACCAGGAACTTTTTGATCAAATCAACGAGCTGTACATTGATTCCCGTTATCCGATGGATATGGGTTTCCTGCCAGATGGCAAGCCATCAAAAGAAATTGCTGAAGAATTCTTCAAAATCGCAACTGAGATCAATAAAAATATTAAAGAATATTTAGCCGACAATTGCGAGCGGACAGAAAAATGACTTGTGATATTTGCGGAAAAGATAGCCCAAAGATTCGTTATGTAACTCGAAGTTATGAAAAACAGGAACGTCTTATTGTCATTGAAAATATTCCAGCTATTTATTGTTCTCAATGCAAAGAGAGTTATTTGACGGCTGATACGCTTCATGAACTTGAATGGATAAAGCCTAAAAGGTAATTCAATGGGACACGTATTTGCTGAAATTACTCTCACTAACCCGAGAGAACCTGACCTGGAACCTATCCAGGTAAAGGCTTTGGCTGATACCGGGGCACTGATGCTCTGTATCCCTGAACACATTGCATTGCAGCTCAAGCTCGAATCAGAGTCCATACGTGAGGTTTCAGTGGCAGACGGTCGCAGCATGAATGTTCCTTATGTCGGGCCTGTACGGATTACTTTTGGCAAAAGAATGTGTTTTGTCGGGGCATTGGTTTTAGGAGATGAAGTCTTGCTCGGTGCACTGCCTATGGAAGATATGGATCTGATCGTATGCCCGGCCCGAAGAGAGGTAACTGTCGATCCCTCCAGTCCGAATATCCCTCATGCACGGGTTAAATAACGATAAAAACAGAAAACCATGAACTGGGCAAGCGTCATAGCGAATCCATATCTTCAGAATCTCCCCTTTAAGATTAGGCTGAATAAATGGGGCATTGATCCGATTATAGGCTATTCTTATGAAACTCGTTTTTGAATGGGATAAACAGAAAGCCCAAAGCAATCTGACAAAACATTATGTCAGTTTTGAGGAGGCCAAGACCGTTTTTAATGATCCGTTGCTCCTGACATATCCCGATGAGTTGCATTCAGAAATCGAAGAACGATATATCAGTATAGGCAGTTCCGGTCATAGTCGAACCTTGTTGGTTGTGCATACAGAACAAGAGGCGGGGAAAGAAGTTCTAATTCGCATCATAAGCTGCCGCAAAGCAACAAATATGGAGCGGAAATTTTATGAAGAAACAGCAGAGTAAAGAAAAAAAAGATATGTTGCCCGAATATGATCTCAGCGGTAAAAAAGGCGTTCGCGGCAAATATTATCGTGCTTATCAGGAAGGCCATACAGTCAGAATTCAGCAGGAAGACGGTAGCGTTGCCACCCAGTATTTTACCTTGGAAGACGGGGCTGTGCTGCTGACCCCAGATGTGCGTAAATATTTTCCCGACTCGGAGAGCGTTAACCAAGCCTTGCGCGGGTTAATCAGCTTGATACCGAATAACCCTGTTTGAGTTTTATGAACTGGGCAAGCGTCATAGCGAATCCGTATCTGCAGAATCTCCCATTTAAAATTGAGCTGAATAAATGGGGCAAGATTTTGATGAGTCCGGCCAGCAATCATCACGGCATTCTTCAGTCAGAGGCTGTTGTCTACCTCCGCAGCAAACTTCCCGCCGGTCGTGTGATTGCAGAATGCTCTATCAAAACCGATGATGGTGTAAAAGTCGCTGATGTAGCTTGGGCATCGGATGCGTTCATGCGGCGGAACGGCGAGACCACTCCTTACGAAGAAGCACCGGAAATATGTATTGAGATTGTTAGTCCATCCAACAGCCGGGAGGAAATGGACGAAAAAATTAAGCTCTATCTCGCCAAAGGAGCTGTGGAGGTATGGATCTGCGCGGATGACGGAAATGTCAGCCATTTTTCCCGTGATGGTCAAATGACCCATTCAACGCTCACAAAAGAGCCTGTCAACCTGCAATATAAATAAACTACTATGAAGCCCTTTTCCCAATGGACAAAGCAGGATATTGAGGAAGAATTCGGGATTTCTTCTGTGCAGGACAATCCGACGTTTCAGGCTTGGCTGACCGATATCCAGAATGTATCTGATGACGAGGCTAACCGGCTTCGGCAGCTGGGAAAAAAGCTTCGTATTCATGTCCACGATTGGAATGAAGAAGAACTAAAGATATACTTCATTGCTTTCCTCCTGGATTTTATAGATTTTTATCAGCCTTCCTACCGACCTTTCCTGGAACGGGAGTTGTCTGTAAGTTATGCTGAGGAGAAGAGACTTTGGGGCATTGTTGATTTTCTGGTGGCCTCGGGGACCCAGTTTCCCAAAAAACCGGTCTTTTTTCTCCACGAATATAAGAAGCAACTGGATACTTCCAATGATCCACTTGGGCAGTTATTGGCGGAGATGATTGCTGCGCAGACCCTGAACAGCCGACCTCATCCGATTTACGGGGCCTATATCATCGGCAGGCATTGGTATTTCGTGCTGCTGGAAGGAAAGACATACACGGAAAGTTTGGCTTATGATGCGACAAAAGATGATATCTTCCAGATTGTTGGCATCCTGCGCCATACTCAGCTTTTAATTGATAAGATAATTGAATCTGATTCGCAGATCAGCGTGGCATGAAAGATTCCCACTGGAACATGCCGCCTGACAAGGCCAAGGCATTGATGCTGGCCAAACGGCAGCTAGCCGAGCTGGTCTGTGATGCAGTGAATCTTGAAGGCATCAACTACACCCTGCCGGAAGTACAGACCCTGCTGGACGGCATCACGGTTGGCGGGCATAAAATCAGTGATCAGCAGGTTGTCTTAAATCAGTCCAATGCTTGGCAGGAAGTCTTTGCCTTGGTGAAAAATGATCAGTTTGCCGTTACTGCTGAGATGGCCTGTACGCTGCATGGGATTGCAGCACGAGAAGATGCCTTGGAATGGGGTCAGTTCCGATCCGGTGGAGTGACCATTGCAGGAACAGACTATAACCCGCCGCCAGCAGACCAACTTTCTGAGATGTTTGCCAAGATGGTTGACGAGGCAGAGCAAATTGCGGACGTGTATGACCGGGCGATTTTTTATTTTCTCACCATGGCACGGTGTCAGTTTTTCTATGATGTCAATAAGCGCATGGGCCGTTTCATGATGAACGGTTTTCTCTTGAATAATGGCTACCCGGCGATTAATCTTCCGGCAAAACGGCAATTGGAATTCAACCGGCTGATGCTTGCATTTTACGCAACCGGCAATCAAAAGGCGATGAACAGTTTTCTTCGTTCCTGCCTGGATGAGAAAGTTATCAACATAATGAAAGAAACACAGATACACGGGCACCGCCCATAAGCACTGATTTAATACCTATGAGTGAGCGAAAAATACTAACAGTTAGCGGCAAAGACGCCGATGGTCGGCGCCTGAACTCCAAGATATTCGAAGAAGAGGTACGCGGTGCTGCGGCTGATGCCGACGAGCTGATTCTGGAGTCTTTTGGGCAGCATAATATCGGCCTGCGGCTCGGTAATGTAGACCGTCCCCTGACCATTCGGGTCACCGGTCCAGCAGGACAGCGAATGGGCTGCATGGGCATGCCTGGTTCCACCATTATCTGCGAAGATTCAGCCTCAGACGATGTGGGCTACCTGAACATCGGGGCAGATATTATTGTCAAAGGCGATGCCACCAACGGTGTCTGCAACGCCATGGCCGGTGGGCGGGTGATGATCGGCGGTTCCATCGGTGCTCGCGGTCTGACCATGACCAAGTGGAACCCGGAGCATGAAAAGCCGGAGATGTGGGTGCTGGGTTCAGTGGGGGATACCTTTGCTGAATTTAACTGCGGTGGTATTGCAGTCATTTGTGGTCTTGAGGCAAAATCCCCGGAAAATATCCTGGGCTACCGCCCCTGCGTGGGTATGGTTGGCGGCAAAGTGTATTTTCGCGGCAAGACCGATGATAGTTATTCCCGAAGGAACGCTAAATTGACCAAACCTACGGATGAGGAATGGCAGTGGCTCATGGAAGGCTTACCCGGCTATTTAGAGTCCATTGATCGCCTGGAACTGCTCGAAATCCTGAGCATCAGGGATGAATGGAACCTGCTCACCGCAGTGACAGCCCAGGAACGGGCCGTGATGTTTTCCGGCCCTATGGCTATGTCCGAGTTTGCCGCTCGTATCTGGAACAACGGCTTTGGTGGTGGTGACCCTTTGCGTGATTTGGCTCCGGGACTGGACCGCTCTTTGATCGGGGTGGTGGAAACCGGTGATATGCGACGACGCAGACCCTGGTGGGTGAACCGTGATTCAGCAGCACCCTGCACCTATTACTGCCCCATGCACATTCCGACCATTGATCGTTTGCGTCTGATTCGCGAGGGCAGGAATGACGAGGCCTACGAGATGTTGTTGCGCTATACGCCTTTTCCGGCTTCGGTCTGCGGCACCATCTGCCCCAATCTCTGCATTCAGAATTGTTCTCGCCAAAAAATAGATTACTCCATTGATGTTGCTGTACTTGGCCAGGCAGTGCATAATGTGGATCCGCCCCAATGTAACCCCGCTACCGGTCATAAGGTCGCTATTATCGGTGGTGGTCCGGCTGGTATGGGTGCTGCCTGGCATCTTGCCCTTGCAGGTATTGAGACCCATATCTTTGAGCGCAGCAAAGAACTGGGTGGTAAGCTGGCCCAGACCATTCCCTGGGAACGGCTGACCAAAGCGGTTTGGCAGATGGAGGTTCAGCGTTTCCTCAAGAATGAGCTGATTATTGCCAACCTTGGTGTGGAAATGACCAGGGAAAAGCTGGAAGAGCTCAAGGCAGAATATGACTATGTAATTGTAGCTGTTGGTACTCATCAACCTAAAATCATCCCCTTTACAGGACATGAGCAAGTTATCCCGGCTCTGGATTATCTCAAGGCAGCTAAGAGCGACTCCCCTATGGAGACTGGCAAACAGGTCGTAATCATCGGGGCTGGCAATGTGGGCTGTGATGTGGCAGCGGAATGCTATCGCCTCGGAGCTGAGGAAGTGACCCTGGTGGATATCCAAAAACCTCTGGCCTTTGGGAAAGAACGTGATGCTGCTGAGGCCTTGGGTGCGACTTTTAAGTGGCCAATCATGACTAAAGAAGTCACTGAACAAGGATTGGTTACAGATAAGGATGAGTTGATTCCTGCCCAAACCGTGATTATTTCTATCGGTGATATACCCAAACTTTCCTTCCTGCCGGAGAGCGTTGAGACGGTTGAGATTGCAGGTGGTTCCTGGATTAAGACAGATGATGCCGGTCGAACCTCTGATGAAAAGATCCTGGCTGTGGGCGATGTTGAACGTCCTGGTCTGGCCACCAATGCCTTGGGAGCAGCCAAGCGAACAGCCGAGTATCTTGCCTCTGTTTTGGGCGACAAAGAGTGGAAGCCTTTTACGCAAAAGCTCATTCAGTATGAAGCCCTGACCATTGCTCATTATGATCCGGCAGAGGAAAAGGGTGATACTGAGAGCCAGCAGGCCGCCCGTTGCCTGAGCTGTGGCTCCTGCCGTGATTGTCACCTCTGCGAAACTATATGTCCAACCCATGCCATTTCCCGGCGCGAGGTTGAACCGGCAGAGCCTGGTGGGGTGAAGTTTGAGTATGTGTCTGATGATAACAAATGCATTGCCTGTGGGTTCTGTGCGGATACTTGCCCCTGTGGTATCTGGACTATGCGACCATATTAAATTACCGCATATTTCGGAACTGTGAAGATGAAAGGGTTCGGATGTCTGCTAAGCAGATGTCTGAACCCTTTTTACGTTGAGAAAGGGCGTGTTCTTGCATAAAAAAGAAAAAGGCGGTATTTTTCCTGCCAATTGCACGAATTATTGAACGGACAGTGTGTTTTGCTTTTTTCAAGACCATTAAGCAAAGGGAGCGGGGAAAACGCTCTGGAAAATATATACATATAACCCTAACCATCGGTTAAGCCGATAAGGTATTCTTTGTGAGCAGCAAGCTGAAAAAAGAAATAGAAAGACGGCGCACCTTTGGTATTATCAGCCATCCCGATGCAGGTAAGACCACCCTGACTGAAAAACTCCTCCTCTTTGGTGGGGCCATCAAAATGGCCGGGGCTGTGAAATCCCGCAAGACATCCAACCACGCCACCAGTGACTGGATGTCCATTGAGCAGGAGCGTGGTATTTCTGTGACCACCTCTGTGATGAAATTTAATTACCGGAATTTTGAGATCAACCTGCTGGACACCCCAGGCCATCAGGACTTTTCCGAAGACACCTATCGGGTGCTTACGGCTGTGGATTCCGCCCTGATGGTGATTGATTCGGCCAAGGGCGTAGAGTCACAGACCACCAAGCTTATGGAGGTTTGTCGGATGCGCAACACTCCGATTATCACCTTTATCAATAAGCTTGACCGGGACGGGATGGACCCATTGGATATTCTGGGAGATATTGAGGAGAAACTCCAGATCGAATGTGCGCCTCTGTCCTGGCCCATTGGTATGGGCAAGGAGTTCAAAGGTGTGTATGACCTGCACCGCAATGAACTCAGTCTTTTTACCCCCAGTCAGGAAACCCGGCCCGAGGACCGGGTCATCGTCAAAGGGCTGGATGATTCTCGCCTGGATGAAATCCTGGGAAAGACTGATGCCGAGCAGTTGCGTGAAGATGTGGAGTTGCTGCACGGTGCAGCCAATCCTTTTTCCTATGAGGATTATCTCAAAGCAGGTCAGACCCCGGTATTTTTTGGCAGTGCTATTAATAATTTTGGTGTCAAAGAGCTGTTGGATAATTTTGTTGAGCTTTCTCCGGCTCCCGGCCCCCGTAATGCGGTTTCCCGTGAGGTGTATCCCCATGAAGAGGCCTTTAGTGGTTTTACTTTTAAAATACAGGCCAATATGGACCCGGCTCATCGTGATCGACTTGCCTTTTTTCGCATCTGTTCTGGTAAATTCACCCGTGGTATGCGGGTCAAGCATCATCGCCTGGGCAAAGATATCAATCTCAGTAAGGCCACGGTTTTTATGGCCCAGAACCGGGCTAATGTGGATGTGGCCTATCCCGGAGATATCATTGGTATCCATAACCACGGCACCATTAAGATCGGTGACACCTTTACTGATAAAGAGCAACTTAAATTTACCGGCATTCCCAATTTTGCGCCTGAGCATTTTCGTCGGGTGCTTTTAAAGGATCCCCTCAAAACCAAGCAACTTCATAAGGGGTTGGTCCAGATGGCTGAGGAAGGGGCGGTCCAGCTTTTCCGACCGATCATGGGCAGTGATTATATCCTCGGCGCTGTAGGCGTACTTCAGTTTGAGGTGACCATGGCCCGGCTCAAGGCTGAATATAACGTAGATGCTATCTATGAGACTGTGCAGTACAGCCTTGCCCGCTGGGTCACCTGCGATGATGCGAAAACCCTTAAAGCCTTTGAAGCCAAGAATCAGGGTAACCTGGCCCTTGACGCAGAAGGGCACCTGGCTTTTTTGGCTGATGGACAATGGCGATTGAATCATACGGCTGAGCTGTTCCCGGAGATAGTCTTTCATACTACCCGTGAACATAATTGAACAGGAAGCTGCGTTTCAGTATAAGGTTCCCAGGGGTTCCGGGCTGGAGCTTGTGCGTTGAAGACCGATACGATAATACATTAACTACTATTACATCTGGTTAATTATGCCTGAAAAAACAACATTTACCCTCTCATCTGTTCAACAAGATATCTTCAAGAAACAGACCATTAGCCAGAACGGTCCTGGGACTCTTTTACAAGACTTTAAAAAAATACTCGCACTTCTCGGAGAAAAAGGGGTCCCTGTTTCTGGAGTGAAAAAGCATTTACCAATGGCCCAGCTTGCGGAACTCAACACCCAACTTTCTCACCCAGTTACCCTGAAATTGAAACGTCCTGTGCAAAAATCCTATCCGCATATTAATGCCCTGTATTTGCTTGTTCGAGCTTCTGGAATAGGAAAAATTGCTGGTACAGGGAAAAAATGCCGTTTGGTATCTGAGCCATCTCTGGTTCAGCTTTGGCAAAAGCTCACTCCAGCTGAACAGTATTTTTCTCTGTTTGAAGCATGGTGGTGCAGGGGAAGTGATGCAATCCTTGGGGAGCGGGAGAGCTTTGGGGCATTTGATTATCTGGCCAGAACTTTGAACTATTTTATCAAACTGCCTGAGAAGGGTGCCCAGATAGCAGGAGACAGAGGGAAAGAAAACAGACTGCGATATACACCAGGCCATCATTCCCTGGCTTTGCTGGAATTGTTCGGCTTTGTGACCATACAGGATGGAGAACCAGAGCAAGGGAAAGGATGGTGCGTTAAAAGCATTACGCCCACAGACTGGGGAAAGGCTGTTCTGGAAAGTATCTATGCAGTAAATCGACAAACAATGGATGAGACCTGGGGTGATGAAACATCGGTTGAGGAAATGAAGGCGGCTGCTTTTAAAGAATGGACGAAAGTGGTTCAGCCGTATTGTACTGACTGGAACACCACATTGACGCCACCTGAAGCACCCTTTCAGAAAGGAGTTCATGTTGTTAAAATATCAATGGGAAAATCCTGGAGAAAAATAGCTCTTTCAGGAGAGTCTACTTTTGACGCTTTTGCAGAGGCGATTTTAAGGGCCTTTGATTTTGGTAATGATCACCTGTATCAGTTTATCTATAGCGATTCGTATGGGTTAAAAAAATATATAAGTCATCCAGCGTTGGAGGAAAAACCGTTTACGGATGCCACTCGCCTTGGTAATATTTCATGCTATGCTGGCATGGAGATGATCTTCTTTTTTGATTTTGGCGATTGTTGGGAGTTTCTCGTTCAGGTGGAAGAAACCGATGCAGATACAACTGATGGTTCGGAACCGGTGATTCTTGAACGTCGCGGCAAGGCACCTGAGCAGTATCCGGATTATGATGATGAGTGGTGAAAAGAAGCAGAGCTTCAGTACTAAGGGAGCCACAAATAAATAAAATACCAGCTTGCCATTGCCATTTCTATCTGTGAACTTCCCCTAAATTCTGGCTGCCAACTTAAGCCGGGACAAAAGTTCGGGCTTTGAGGTCTCCAGGTTTGACAAAAGAGCCGTGATGAACAGTCTATGATAGTTTGCACAATTGACTGATTTTGCAGGCTGTCCCACCTTAAGTTGGTACCCTGAAATAGAGAGAAAGAGTGTCCGCTCCTATTCCATGCTGTACACCGAATATTAACAAAGTAGCAAAAAAATGCCTGCGAATCCATTCATATCCCTCTTCATGTTCCCACAAAAAAGATTCTGGATAGACATTTCTTCTTTGAATTCCCTCAACTTGTCGAAACGCACTGCTTTTGCTCGTATTCGCTTCTTTTGCCAGTTGTCTGTAGGTAAGTTTGCCTGGTTTCCCCAGAGCCGCAAAAATTCTACTACCGATAGATCGTATTTTTTCCGTTAGTGTTTTCATAACGGAAATATGTTACATTTTACGAGTAATGAAAGAGTTTTTTTGACTCCAGGCGATAGTTTCATGGGACGAGTTTTAATGTTGTCCCGGCTTAAGTTGGTAGCCCACTTTTATGAAAAATAATCCCGAGGTCTCGGGATGTATTTCCTTGACTCGCTGACATATTCCTGCGGTGTTCATCGGAAACTTTACGGCTGCCACCGGCTTCTCGTTAATTAAGGTCGTGATAGAGGAGGGGCGTTAGATGAGGTTGGGTAAACAAAGAAAAAAAAGTTTGTTGGATTTACTTATTGCAATTACTCTTAACAGGAGTATAATTTATATTTTAATTATAAACTGATAATTTTTAGCATTTTCTTTTCTTTATCGTTATCATGATGAATCCGGCTTACCCTTGGTGCTTTTAAAGTTTCTTGCTTTAACTATCTTTAGATGGTCTTCATCCTGGAATATAATTGCATCCCCTTGCTGTGAAAAAGGTTTAGAAAGGGGGATGATAAGCAGGCTTTCCTGTGCGTTCAGATAAAATATCCTGAAGAGTCGGGGAGTGTGATGATCATGCTGTTCCGCACAAGAAATACAAGAACTTGCAGATCGCATAAGCGATTTGCACAACGGATTGCAAAGGTTGCATCCGTCTTTATAGAAAGATTTCATTGAGAAATCAAGTTATACAGGAGTATACAAAATGGCAGAAGGAACAGTAAAGTGGTTTAATGATTCTAAAGGGTTTGGGTTTATTGAGCAGGATGGTGGCAAAGATGTTTTTGTCCATCACTCAGCAATTCAGGCCCAAGGTTTCAAGAGCCTGCAGGAAGGGCAACGGGTCAGCTTTGATATCGTTGATGGGCCAAAGGGACCTGCAGCGGACAATGTTGTTGGTCTGTAAGTCGAGATGAGGGGATAGATCTCTTGTTTTCGTGGCTGACATGCCTGGTTACGAAACAAGAGGTTGTTGCAGAAGCACCTTGTATAAAACTATTCATTAATGCCTTACTCCTCAACTCCTGTCATAAAAAAATAAGAAAATCAAGCGGAAATTTTTAAAAGATTTTTAATGGATGCCGCTAGCAACGCATTAAAAGTGTTAGTCAACCGCATCCGTCCTGGACGGGCATTCCCGATCATAAGCTCAGTGTTTATAGCTGAGAACCCATCCCAGTGCGTCAATATTTCCTCCCTGTCGGGCTTATAATAGCCGCAATATCTGCTCTGATCATCCCCCAGACAGGCATTGTCCTTGCCGATTATTACGGAATCAGGTTTACCATTATTATTATTTTCCTGGTCAGTGGTTATCAGACCGGTACCGCTGGAGTCCCGCTGAACAGCAGGCTTCTCCGAATTTTTCTGACCGCAGCAGTAATCTCACTCCTTGTGGCCCCGTTGCTTGGCCTTGCCATTGGCAGCCTGCTGGCTTTGCCTTCTTCCCTCATTATTGGACTGCTCATCATCTGCGCTGTTCCGCCGACCCTGTCTTCCGGTATCGTGATTACCGGAGTAAGTGGTGGTAATACCGTCTTAGCCCTGATGCTTACCATCAGTCTTAATCTCTTGGGTATTCTCACCCTGCCGCCAGTGCTGCATCTCTGTCTCAAGGCAAGCGGGCCAGTGGCTATTAACCAATGGGGCCTGTTGAGC
This sequence comes from Candidatus Electrothrix sp., assembly GCF_052785085.1. Lineage (NCBI taxonomy): Bacteria > Pseudomonadati > Thermodesulfobacteriota > Desulfobulbia > Desulfobulbales > Desulfobulbaceae > Candidatus Electrothrix > Candidatus Electrothrix sp. The sequence goes on along the minus strand of NZ_JALAAI010000019.1, from coordinate 18,970 downwards.
AAAATGTTGCTGCTGGTGCTGCTTCCCTTTGTGTTTGGAAAGACCTTGCGAACCGTACTGAATAAGCAAAAGGTTTCTTCTCATTGGAGCTATATCAACTCCAGCTGTGTTATTCTTGCTGTCTATATATCGCTGGCTGTTTCCAGACAGGAATTTTTTCATACCAATACAGGTCAATATCTTGCGGTGTTTTTATCAGTCTCCCTGGTTCATGTCCTGCTCCTTGTCATCAATAACCAGGCTGCAAAATGGCTCCAACTTACCCCGGAAGATAGCAAGGCCCTGCTTTTTGTTGCTTCCCAGAAAACCCTGCCTGTCAGTTTAGCGGTGTTGGCTGGTTTGTCACAGGACACAGGCAATGCCGTGATAGTCTGCCTGCTTTTTCATTTTACCCAGCTGATTATTGATTCGGTGTTGGCCTCCCGGCTTCGTGCAAGGGTTTGAAAAGAAGTTGATAACAGGCAATAAAAAAGGAGAGCTTCTCAGCTCTCCCGAAATAGTCACCAAAAAATATTTTGTCTTTTCGTACACAAACATTGTAGGGGCAAATCCCTGTGTTTGCCCTTCCCTATTGGGCAGGCACAGGGGGCTGCCCCTACAGTCCTTGCACGAAATTCAACCTTTTTTCCGGGCTTCTTCTTCCTGCTTGAGCCGTTCACGTTCAGCCTTGAGCTGCTTATACTCTTCTTCAACCTTGCGCAGTGAATCATCCTGACGCTGCTTGATCTCTTCAACCTTTTCTTCTATTTTTTCCTTTCTCAGCTTCATGCCCTCAGCCCCGAACAGGGTGTTGGCAAGATATTGAAACGAGAACAGCATCAACGCAGTATCATCTTTCTTGATTTTTTCAACGGTTTCCTGGTCAACCTCATAGGATTCAAGAAAAGAACTTTCAAAGACAAAGCGGCGGAAATGATCCAAATCCGTTGAGGCCATAAAAAACATCCGCTGGGCTGCTTCAGAAAGGTTGGCCTGATGACCAAAAGATTTGCGGCGCATTACTAGGCGGAGCCATTCTTTATTCATCGCATCACGCAGGTCAACCCCTTGGTCTGCCCGCCATTCGCCAATGGTCCATTGCTTTTTTTCCTCAAACCCCTTACAATGCGCCTCTTTGACCAGGAAAAAGAACTTGTCTTCCTTGGTTTCTTCCTCACCACCTTCATGGAAATCAGCCATACCAACAGGATAGTAACGACAGGCTGTTGGGCGGTCTTTATACACAGTGCAGCCTTCTGGGGTGACAAAGGGGCAGGCATTTTTCTCCTCTGTCAATTTGAGCTGCACACCTGGCATATCGGTTTTTTCCAGATAGGTGGGCTCTGTGTATTGGACAATAAATTCATGGGCAGGTATGTTTAACCGTTTCCGCAAAATTAAAATGTCATAGGGTGTCAGGACAATCTGGATATTATGGCAGCAGGCAGTAAAGCAGCTAACCCCTGGATGACACTCAAACTGCAAAGGGGAATCCAGAGATAATTTTTCAGGCATGATATTGGACGGATTTTTATGAGTCCCCATGGTAAAATCATTATCCATATCAGTGCCTTTTGTATCGCTCATTTTTTTCCTCGTTATTATCTGTTATCAAAAAATATTGTTTTTTTATCGTTTGGTAAGAAAATATACATATTACCATCAAGAGGTCGACTGTCAAACGAAACTTGTCGCTTTTATCTCTTCCTCCTGATAAGCGTATAAATCTGCCTGCGTTGCTTGTTTTCCTTCTTTCTTTACGCAGGACAGTAAGGAGTCCCCTTGCTTTTTTGCCAAAAGAAACTATAATTTCCTGAAACACGACACAGAGGGGTGGACATTGGCTCCATTATGTATCAGCCCCTTTCTTATCAGATTATAACATTTCAAATTATATGAAGAAAATATTCCCGACACCGATTGATTACAGCAAGGTTGAGACCTTAGTCTATCATCTGCCAGACGGGCCTTCCTTGTCTATGGCAATGGATGGAGCAGATGAACTTTTTGATCTGGATATGGAGCTTGGTGACATTTGCGATACCTCAGAGATAGACGGTGTTATTCACTTTTTTCCCCGTGGGAATGCCTGATTCTGTCCACTTCTCCAGGCACATATATATTTTTTCCCTCTGGTGAGGGATACGCACAAGCCATTCTTTCAGAGCTTTCTCAGAGAATGGTTTTTCTTTTTCCGTATTGCTACATATGCCTGATTTACCTTTATTGGATATAACCGGAGACCACCACGTCCATACCCGTTTCTGTAACCATGCAACAGGGGAGATGGAAGAATACGTGCTTGCGGCGATCCAAAAGGGTTTGTGTAGCCTTACTTTTTTGGAGCATTTGGAAGGCGGGCTGAAGTATGCTCCCCGGATTTGGTTGACCCCAGAGGTCTTTGAGGAATATTTTGCTCAAGGGGAACAGCTGCAGGAACAATACAAAGAGCAGATTACGATCAGGCTTGGTGCTGAAGTGGGGTATAATCCTGGCGCAATTGATGAACTCTTTGCCCTGCTTGATGCCTTTCCCTTTGCCCATCGCGGGCTTTCCTGCCATTTTTATTTTGATGGCAATGAGCATCTCAACATGCTGAGTCGCCGGAAAGACCATATCAGGAAAATGGCTAAACACGGAACTGAGCGCATTCTGGATGCCTATTTTGTCAATCTCATCCAAGGTTGCCAGCAGATACCCTGTGATAAGCTTTGTCATCTGGATGCAGCTCTGCGCCATAATGCCCCTGTCCTGACAGCGCATCATCATTCGCTTATTGAAGAGCTTTTTGTGGTGATGCTGGCAAAGAATATTGCTTTGGAAGTCAACACCTCGGGCTATGAACTCCGTCCCCATCCCTATCCGGCTTTTGCGTTTATAGACAAGGCCCGACAGTTGGGTATTCCTTTGATTCCTGGATCTGATGCCCATAAGCCAGAGCAGGTGGGGCGTTTTTTTGCCAGAGCAGCGGAAGAGCTGGGAGAGTTCTGCTGAGGATACCAACTAAAAAATATTTCCTCGTTTTTAGGTGCTGAATTGTAGGAGCAGATTTGAGTGTCTGCCCGGCATGCAAGGGTGAACACACAGGTTCGTCTCTACTGCCCCATCCGTTGAATCATTTCACCAATCCGCTTCATCTCTGTGAAAATCGCTACCTCATCCAGGGTGGTTATTTGCCGATTTTCCATGACCACCTGCCCATTAATAACTGAATGGAACACATCACCACCACCAGCTGTATAGACCAGGTGGGACACCGGATTATAGACCGGCGTGAGATGCGGTTGATTCATATCCAGCATGATAAGGTCGGCCTTTTTGCCCACAGCAAGGGTGCCGATTGCCGCTTCCGCTCCGAGCACTGCGGCACCTCCCAAGGTGGCTGCATGCAGGGTCTGGGTGGCATTCATTACTGTGGGATCCATCTGGTCTACTTTATGGAGTTTAGCTGCTGAATTCATCTCCCCGAACATATCCACATCATTATTGGAGGCACTGCCGTCTGTTCCAAGACCGACGACAAGCTCTTTTGCCAGCATAGCAGGTACCGGGGCTACTCCTGAAGCCAGCTTCATATTGGATTCCGGGCAATGAGCTATCTTGACCCTGCGCTCTACCAGCAGCTTGATCTCCTCCTCAGTCACCATCACCCCGTGGGCAGCCACCACCCGTTCATTGAGCAGGCCCAAGGTTTCCAGATGCTGCACCGGCGAGCACTGGTAGCGTTCCGTGCAGGTATGGACCTCGTCCTGATTTTCCGCAAGATGAATATGATAAAGTGCTTGCTTTTCCTCGGCCTGCGCGGCCATTCGTTCCAGCAGGGAAGGGGAGCAGGTGTAGACCGAGTGAGGATTTACCGTCACAGTGATCAGATCGTCTCCTGCGTATTGCTCAAATAAATCTTCAGTATAGGTAAAACCATTTTCCAGTTCTCCGTAATTAGGCGAGGGAAAGTCATAGAGGACCTCACCCACCCAGGCCCGCACCCCTGATGCAGCAGCGGCACGGGCTACATCCTTTGCAAACAGGTACATATCATTGAAAGACGTGGTCCCGGATCTGATCATCTCGCAGAGAGAAAGAAGTGTGGACTGATAGACGATCTCCGAGGTGAGCTGGGCCTCTCTGGGAAAGATATGTTCCTGCAGCCACTCCATCAGGGGCAGGTCATCAGCTAAGCCGCGAAAGCAGGACATGGCCGCATGGGTATGGGTGTTGATCAGGCCTGGCATGATCAGTCCGTGGGCATGGCTGAGGCATTGGGCCTGGGGATATTTTACTGCCAGGTTGTCGCCAATCTCAACAATCCGATCCTTGCTCACCGCAACTGAGATGTTTTCCTGCTCCAGAACATTCTGGCTGTCTGTCACCAGGTAGCGACCAGAAACCACCAGGTTGATCTCTGCTGTTTTTTCCTGACTCATACTTCTATCTCCTGTACGATTTCAAGGATCAATTTCTGTAATTTGGGTTCGGCCTGGCTGGCAGCTTCAACAATATCTTCCAGGAGAATAGGAGTGAAATTATCCGGGTCATTGATGTTTGCCACCACAGACAGGCCAAGCACCTGTAATCCGCCGTGCAGGGCCGTGATGATTTCCGGTACTGAGGACATACCCACAGCATCAGCACCCCACTGTTTGAGCATTCGGGTTTCTGCCGGAGTTTCCAGGCTGGGGCCAGGAATGCAGACATAGGTACCAGCTGTTACCTCGGTAATGCCTGGTTGTTGTGCTGCCTGCCAGGCCAGGTTTTGTAAATCAGGATGATAGGGATCTGAAAGATCGGGAAAACGTGGCCCCCATTCATCGACATTGGGGCCGCGCAAAGGATTATCCGGTAGGTGATTGATATGATCTTTGTGGATCATGATAGTCCCGGCCTGCCAGGACCTGTTCAGCCCGCCCGAGGCATTGGTAATAATGGCGATCCGCACACCGAGCAGGGACAGAACCCTAACCGGAAAGGCGACTTCTCTAGCAGAATACCCCTCGTAATAATGGAATCTTCCCTGAAGAATAGCGCAGGTTTTTCCGGCCAGGGTGCCGCAGACCAGATTGCCTGCATGACTGGTTACTGTGGAGTGGGGAAAGCCGGGAATCTCCTCATACGGGAGAGTGATACTACCCTCCATTGCCTCGACCAGATTCCCCAGCCCCGTGCCCAGCTGGATCAGAATCTCCGGGAGTACCGGGAGGTGGGTTTGGAGAAAAGCAACTGCTTCTTCTACCTGTTCTTTGTATGCTTTAATATTAATCATGATCTTTTTATTTTCAAATGGCTTCGGTGAACTGCTCAATCCTTATTCTTTCTCATCTTGGCTTGCCCGTTGACAGGCCTCGGCAAGTCGGGCACCTACATAGCTGACTAACTCGTCGTTCCATGCCTCCAGATCAAAACAAACAGCATCCTCCCCGAGCAGGCCACCAGGCACAGCATCACTTTTTTCTTCTGGGTCAGTGATCATGTCGCTGTAAAAACAAACAGAAAGCCATCTGGGAATATCCTCAATCACGTCAATCACAGCAAAGAGTTTTCTTGTCTTTTGCGTTCGGTGGCTTGCCCGGAGAGAATAGGTAATACCTGGGCGGGGGATGAATTCCAGGCAAATATTTTTATTGCCTTCCAGCTGCTCTTTGTACCGAAGAAAGATTTTTTTATTTTTTTCTGCACTTTCTTGCCAGTCCTTGATAAAGGTTTTCAGTTCCGCATGTACTTCTTGTGACATCTTAACTCTTCCTTGTTTTTTCTTGATATTTATGGAGAATATTGTATTGCGATATGCTGTGCGTTATTTGGTACTGCCTTTACAAAATAAAATAACAGACTATCATGAAGAGACAAGAAAAGATTTATTCATGAAAAAGCTGTCTGACGTACATGGTCCTTTTTTTATCGTTTTTACTGGGATTTTGTTTTTTTTTGTGTAAAAATAAACGGATTGGAATTTCTCAGTTGGTCATGAGGTACTATGGTGTATAACACGCAACAGACAGGCGTTTGCTGACCCTGTTTGATCGAAATCCACTTCAATTCAAGAAAAAAATCTTTAGAATCCAAGGGAGTGATTTATGCTAATTGCAGTCATGAAGGAAAGGCACCCAAGGGAGAAACGGGTCCCTCTGATTCCCGCTACAGCAGCCAGGCTGGTCAAACTCGGAGCTGAGGTGGTTATTGAATCCGGCCTTGGCATGAGTTGTCGTTTTGATGATGATGAATATAAGGAAGCAGGAGCCACCATTGGGAGCTCGCAAGAGGATATGCTGAAAACAGCTGACATCATTCTCCGGCTGCGCAAGCCTCCTAAGGATGAAGTGATTCTGATGAAAAAGGGCTGCATTCATGTGAGTTATCTTGATCCATTCAATGAAGGCGATCTTGTTGAAACCCTGAGAGATGCCCATATTTCAGCAATCAGTCTGGAAATGATTCCCCGTACCACTGTTGCTCAGAAGATGGATGTCCTTTCTTCCCAGGCCAATCTTGGCGGCTATGCTGCTGTGACCTTGGCAGCAGATCAGCTGGACAGAACTTTTCCCATGATGACCACACCAGCCGGAACGATCAAACCAGCACGAGTCTTTATTATCGGTGTTGGTGTGGCTGGACTTCAGGCCATCGCTACAGCCAAACGTCTCGGAGCAATAGTGGAAGCCTTTGATACCAGACCTGTGGTTGAAGAGCAGGTACGGTCCCTGGGCGCAAAATTTGTCAAGGTTGATCTTGGTGAAACCGGTCAAACCAAGGACGGTTATGCCAAAGCACTGACCCCGGAGCAGATGGCCTTGCAACAAGAGGGCATGGCCAATGCCTGCGCCAGAGCAGATGTTGTTATCACAACAGCCCAACTTTTTGGCCGGCCCGCTCCCCGGATTATTGATCATACCATTTTGGCGCAGATGCGTCCGGGGGCTGTGATCATTGATATGGCTGTGGAGACCGGCGGTAATGTGGAAGGCTCTGAAATGGATACAATCGTTGAGATTGAAGGGGTGAAAATCTTGGGTATTGCCAATCTCCCTGGTCGGGTTGCGACAACAGCCAGTCAAATGTACTCAGCCAATCTTGGCAATTTTGTTGAGCATTTTTGGGATAAAGAGAGCAAACTACTCGCTGTGCATCATGAGAATGAAATCATGCAGGGTGCTTTGATTACCCATAATGGTGAAATCGTCAGTAAGGTGTACAAAAATATTATGAAGAAGTGAGGAGATGAAATGGAACCAATATATTTAACCTTTGTTTTTATCCTGGCAATTTTTTTAGGCTTTGAGCTTATTTCCAAGGTACCTTCTACTCTGCATACTCCGTTGATGTCCGGCTCTAATGCCATTTCCGGCATCACTCTAATCGGAGCTATTGCATCCCTGCAATCTGATAATCATTCCTTTGCCACTGTTCTGGGAACTATTGCTGTTGCCTTTGCAACCATTAATGTGGTGGGAGGATATATGGTGACAAACCGTATGCTTGAAATGTTTAAGAAGAAAGAAAAAAATGAAGGAGACTTCCAATGAATCCTCTTATCATTAATTTTACCTATGTGGTATCAGCAGTTCTGTTTATCTTTGGTCTGAAGATGCTTAGTTCACCTGCCACGGCCCGACAAGGAAATCTGCTTTCCTCCCTTGGTATGCTGATCGCCATTATAGTCACAATGCTGAATGCTGGCTTGGATTATAAGTGGATTTTTCTTGGCATTGTTATTGGTAGTGGCCTTGGTGCCATTGTTGCTCTTCGGGTTAAAATGACTGCTATGCCGGAAATGGTGGCTCTGTTCAATGGATTTGGTGGTATTTCCAGTCTCCTGCTTGCCTGGGCTGAGTACCACCAGAACAGAGAACTCTCAGTTTTTATTGCTCTTGTTGCCTTTCTTTCCGCCTTTATTGGTGGTATGACCTTTTCTGGATCAATGATTGCCTTTGGTAAGCTTTCCGGAAAGGTGACCCAGAAAGCTGTGGTCTTTAAAGGGCAGCATGTCATCAATGCCGCTTTTTTGGTACTTGCCCTGCTTGCAGCAGCAGTTTTCTGCGTAACGCCAGCAAGTGATTTTGGTTATGTGGTCTTTGTTCTCATCCTCCTGGTTGCCCTGGGATTTGGCATAACCTCCACCATTCCCATTGGCGGGGCTGATATGCCGGTTGTTATTTCCCTGCTGAACAGCTATTCCGGTCTTGCAGCCTGTGCAGCTGGTTTTGTCATTTCCAATAATATCCTGATCGTTGCCGGAGCCTTGGTTGGGGCCTCTGGAATCATTCTGACCAATATCATGTGCAAGGCCATGAATCGCTCCCTGGCGAATGTGCTTTTTTCTGGCTTTGGCAGCACTATAGCTCAGGAGGCAGGGGCTGGACCACAGGGTGAGGTGCGGACTGCTTCAGCTGAGGATGTCTATTACATCCTTGAAGCAGCTGACTCAGTGACCTTTGTTCCTGGTTATGGTCTGGCGGTTGCCCAGGCCCAACATGCAGTCAAAGAGCTTGGCGATCTGTTGGAAGCCAATGATACCGAGGTTTCCTATGCCATTCACCCGGTTGCCGGACGCATGCCCGGACATATGAATGTGCTGTTGGCTGAGGCCAATGTTCCATACGATCAACTTGTTGAGATGGATGAAATTAATCCTCGCATGGAGAGCGTTGATGTTTGCGTGGTCATTGGTGCCAATGATGTGGTGAATCCTGCTGCCCTTGATGATGAGTCCAGCCCAATCTACGGCATGCCCATTATTGAGACTCACCGGGCTAAAACGGTTATTGTTCTGAAACGGTCGATGAACCCAGGCTTTGCGGGCATTCAGAATGCTCTGTTTTTTGCTGAAAACGCCCGGATGTATTTTGGTGATGCCAAGGCTTCGATTCAGGCCTTGGTAACAGAGTTCAAAAACGACTGATAAGTTCAACAGGTATGCTGTTCTCCTTGGTCGAAGAGGCCCGGGAGTAGTGCGGTTACTGTTTGAAGTTCAATGTTGAAGAAAAAGAAGAAAGGCCAAAGGCCTGTTGTTAGAGTGGGAGCAGTTGTAAAGGGAAAAAGGTTAACAAGAGAACTGTTATCTAGAGAAGTAGCGGGTGCCCCTGCCAAGTGATCTGACATTTTTATATAAAAGGCGGATACGTGGAGAGCGTATTTGCTTTTTTTGGAGGTGGTGGTACCCTACAAAAACAAAGATAGGGAGAATGAGCTTCGCTCATTCTCCCTATACACCACGTCTCTTCCGCGTCTTTTGCTGTCTTACCCTCTCTAAGGGATAAGAAAAGTGTGCTGTTTTTTAGAAGCGGAAACGCAAGCCTGCACCAAAGCGTCCGTACTCAGAGAGACTATCAATTTCGTCAATTCCTGAACGTGCTTCTAAGAATACAGACGTATTAAAGTGGTCTGGATGACCAAACAACTGGGCACCAACCTGGGCAATGATATCTATATCGCTGTCTTCAGAATCAATATCATCATCTCCATCAGACATCCATCCACCGAGACCAAATCCCAGAAAGATCGGATTCCATGCCTCACCCATTTTCATGAAGGCCAAGTTGTATTGTACCATGAGGTCAACCAGCCATGCATCATCGCCATCGCTACCATCAGCCTTTGTTGCGCCACCAATCATTCCAAGGAAGGAAAGGCGCTGGTTAAAGGCATATTCCACACCGATTCTGCCAAAACCAAAATCAGCAGGATCTGATAAGCGGAGGTAACCAGCATCAGCAACGTAACGGATCGGGTAGATACAAGGGGGACAGCATTGCGGCGGTGCCTCGACAACTTTTTCAACAATCCTCTCCGGCCCTGGAACTTTTACAATTCGTTCAGGTCCTGGAACTTTTACAATCTTCTCGACAGGCACCTCGACAACTTTTTCAACAATCCGTTCAGGACCTGGAACTGTTTTTTCAACTATTCGTTCAGGACCTGGCACCTCAACGACTTTTTCAACAATCCGTTCAGGACCTGGAACTTCTTTTACAACAACATGCACAACTTCTTTCAAGGCCAGGTTGCCGCAGAAAAGAGGTACTGCAAAAACATAGCGTTTGTCGCCAGCATCAATGGAAAATTCAAAGCTACTTAATGCTGATGTGCCGCCCCAGGTAATATCCTGCGCTGCTTTTACCTGACCAACACCGTTTGGTCGGAACAGCATCCAACGAAAGGTTTCGCCAGGTTGATATTCAACTTGTTGAATATCTGCCTGAGAAAATTGTTGCATGAGCGGTGTGTACAGTTGAGGGCTACCCGCTTTTTGCAAACCTTGCATAATTGCATCTTGTTGGGTCTGCATCATGCCTCTGAGTTCATCCATTGACTTAAGGGGAGGCTTATAAAATGGATGACGCCCAATTACTGTCAGTGTTGTGGCTGCCTGAACAGTGCATACTGACAATAATAACAAAAAAGTTACCTGTGCCAAAAATTTTAATTTCACTTTTTTTATCCTCCTTACATTCCCTGTTGATACCAACAATAAAATAGGCCAGCCTACGTTTAAAAAGTATGCTTACATTCTTGTCAGTGACTTGTTTTTCATCAAATATACCCTTATTTTTTGACGAAAAAGTTAATTAATTATCTCACAGATACAAGAATACTCTATCATACGAGTTGTTACAACCGATGATTGCATCAAAGTTTAATTTTTTTACCTCTCCTTGTGATCAGAATTTATAGCTGAGAGAAAGAGATGCAATCGGGTAGTATTCATACTCATCAATTTCTTTTTCTATTTCCTCTCGCTCACGCTGGATAAAGAGTTGGGTAGCTGGAAGGCTTCCTGCACCCCAGGGATCCTCAACGCGTAACTCGCTTACCTGTGCTGTCCCCTGAAACATAATCCCCAAATCAATATTCACGCCCCATCGGCTCTCAGAATTATGATTGCTGGTCCAGCCAATACCGAGATAGGGAGCAAAGGTGTCAAATTCAATCAGGCCGACGACATGGGCCTGGTCAATTAAATCGGCATAGCGAGCCAGCTCTGGGGAGAGCAGATCCTGGCGGTACGTGCCGTCAATGTCTATCTCATTATTGTTGATAAAGGCACCTGCGGTGAAACGAAAAGCATTACCTAAAGGATGCAGGTCAAGCAGCAATGAGCTTGTGAAGAAATCTGGAGCAAAATTATAATCAATGTCTCCAATGGTTGTGTCAAAATCAAAACTTATCTGATTGATACCAGTTCGTAATTCCAGATATGGGTTGATATCCATACTGATTTCAAGCCCGCCGCCAAGGGTACCAGCCTTGATAGCCAGACCAATCTGGCCGGTTTCTGCATGGGCATTGGCGGAGATCGCTGGCATTATCAGCAGAGAGCATGCGATAGCAAAGGAGTATGTTTTTTTTAGCGTCATTTTCAGAGCAGAGTCATAATAAGGTTTTAAAAAAACATCAACATAAAAAGTTACAGGAAAGAATACAGGAGAACCACAGGAAAGGGGCATTTATAGCGTGAGTAACAACACCGCCAGCCTGATGGCAAGCGATGCATATTTTCATCGGTAATATCTATTATATCTTGGTGGCGGAACAGGAACAACAATCCTTGGCGCAGGTATGACAACAGGATGACGATATGCTCTTGCTGCTGCCGGGTGTATTGCTGTTGTTCGGTGGTGTGGTGGCGGTAAACAGCATCCACCAAGCAGGGCAGCTGTTGTTGTCAATGCGAGATAAAACGATATTTTTTTCATGACATTATATCCATTGTATGAAAAAGATAGGGGCCCCCGGCTGAAGCGAGCTGAAGGGGCCTCCTTTATCAAGCCTGCTTAGTAGGCGCAGGAAGGTCTGCAGGTATTGCAGGCAGGTTGACAGGTGGGGCAATCTGGTTGAGGTTTTTTCTTTTTTTCCACCTCTACCTGTACAGGAAGCATGTCTACTTTTAGAGGAGACAAATCAACTTTCATGGGTTCTGGCGAGCATTTGTAACCGCGTTGGTATGCATACGGACCAATATAACAACCATTTAGAATAATAGCTGCTGCAACCAGAGAAAGGAACGTGGTAAGTTTTTTCATGATTTTTTTTACCTCTTTTTTATAGATGAGAGAAAATAACCGGTACTCTTTCTGAGAACCGATTGTGTTATGTGTGTTACGCTTGTTTTTGTAACGGTTAAGAAACAACATATCAGCTTCCCTGTTTTTTCTCATTGGATCTTCCAGTGAAAGTTGATTGAACAAGGATGATTTTTTTGTCTACGGGCAACACGGCTCAGGTGGACAGTAGTTTGGTGCTGGTTTTGGCTTTGGTAATGGCGGCGGACAGTAGTTGCTGTCGTATTGAGGCGCATAAGACCTTGTTGAACGTGGTGTAACTGTAGACCTTGTTGGGCGCGGTGTAACGGTAGAGCGTATTGAACGCGATGTAACGGTAGACCTCATTTTCGAGGGGGAAGGTGTTGATGGTACAACAAATTGCGGTCTTGAAGGGGTAGTAAAAGAGGGAAGCGTGATTTTTGTCGTTGGCATTCTGGGAGTTGTTGTCGGGGCATTATATCGTTTATTGACATAGCGTGACGGTAACACCGGCCGCGTTATGATCGGAGTTCTTCTTGTTGAAGAGTACGAACGCGTCCTTGGCGTATAAGTTCCAGAGCTGTAGTTGCGTATTATTGATGATGATGAGGAGGAACGTACAATAGGACGACTATATGGCAGAATAACCGATGAAGAATTACGGACTACCGGGCGATAGGTTCGGACAGAGGACGAAGAATTACGCACTACCGGGCGATAGGTTCGGACAGACGACGAAGAATTGCGCACTATTGGTTTGTAGGTTCGAACTGTTGGTGTGGAGGAGCGTATTACCCGTGAAGAGGGCGCAGAAGTACGCACAACAGGGGTTGAAGAGCGGACTATAGGTGTATAGGTCCGTTTTACGGCTTGCTTTGACCTGGTTCCAGAATGGGTTGAGGTCGAAACGGTCCTGGTAGTTGAAGTATAGGTATGGACTGACCGAGATGTCGGTTCTCCGTAGAACCCGCATGCGCTCAGTAAGCTGGCAGCAAGGATTGGAGTTAGTAATAAGGTTTTTATTTTCATGAGTTCTTCATCTCCTCAATACAGTGCAACATTGTTGCGCAATGTTAGTAGGGTGTACTCCTCAGTAATGGGTGGAGGTTCGGACAGTATGTGTTGATGTTGAGTAGGTATCAACTGTCCGGGATGTCGGCGGTGCGTAATAGCACCCGCTCAGGATCAGAGCGGCAAGAGATAGTACAATACATAAGATTCCTGGTTTTTTCATAATATCCCCACTTCCTGAAGATTATCTGTATAATATAACACTATTTCCTCAAAGTACTCTTCTTCTTATATGGGATAGTATCGGAATTTTATACAATACTCAAGTTTTTTATTGACAAATCTTAGCATAGAGAATTGTTTCTTTCTGTTTTCTTACGCCATTTTTTTCCAAAGCCGAGGCTGAGCAGATAGCAGTTTGTTGCAATGAGAATGATAACCGGACCACTGGGCAGATCAAGAGAAAAGCTGACTCCAAGGCCACTGACAATAAAAAGGCCAGAGAGCAGGGTTGCAATAAACATCAGCTGGCGAATACCCGAGGCCATAGTTCCAGCAATGGCAGCAGGCAGGGTCAGCAGCGCAATAACCATGATAATACCAACAATACGAACAAGCAAAACAATGGTTAAGGCGGTCAGGCAAAGGAGTAAAAGATAGAGCCAGCGCGTATGCACCCCTCGAAGCTGGGTGTATTCCTCATCAAAACAGAGAGCAACCAGTTTATTATAAAAGATTCCTACCACTGCCAGGATAGCACAATCAAGGATAATGACAAAATAGATGTCATTTTTGCTGATGAGCAGGATATTGCCAAAGAGATAGGACATCGGGTCAAAATAGCCTGGAGTGACTGCGATAAACAGAAAACCAATAGACATGCCGCCTGCCCAAAGGGCACCGATAATGGAATCTTCCCGTTGGCCCCCATTTTTACTGACCTGGGCCAGGAGGAGGGCAGCCAACAGGGCAACAAGAACAGCCCCTCGAACCGGGGTGATCCAGGGGATACCCACCACATTTTGCAGATAGAGTCCTCCACCAATGCCTGCCAGAACACAATGGGAAATCGCACCGGCAATATAGGTAATTCTGCGCACAACGACAAAGGTACCAATAATACCAAAGGAAATTGAGGCAAGCAGGCCAGTGATGAGGGCGTAGCGGAGAAAGGGCAGGTCCGGGTCAGTCAGTGCGTCCCACAGTTCAATCATGCTCGTGTCCTCCTGGACAGCAACGATGATCATGGCGAATCATGCGTAAGTCGCTGCCATACATATCACGGAGCAATTCGCCGGTAAGTTCGCTGGTTGGATGGATGTGGACCTGATTATTAACACAGATGACCCGCTGAAAAAGACTGGGAGAAACCCCTATTTCATGGGTTACCATGAGGATGATCATATTTTTATTGAGCTCTGCCAGCATGGTAAAGAGCTGCTCTTCAGATTGTTGATCCAGACTGGCTGTGGGTTCATCAAGGATAAGAATATCACCTTCAGCTGCCAAGGCCCGGGCAATAAGAACCCGTTGTCGCTGACCACCAGAGAGCGCTGAAAAAGGACGTTGGCTCAAGGCTGCCAGATTTACGGCAGCAAGGGATTCCTGAGCGATCTCTTTATCGTGACCAGTATACCGACCACTCAGAGAATTGCCCAGTCGACCCATACAGACCACATCCAACACAGAGATAGGGAATTTGGGATCATAGCGGGCGTACTGGGGCACATAGCCTATTCTGATTCGCTCCTGTTCTGGTTCATTGCCATAGACACGAATCTCTCCCTTATCAGGGTGTTCCAGACCAAGGATGAGCTTAATGAGAGTTGTCTTGCCGCCGCCATTTGGGCCGATAATAATAGCGGAATCCCCTGGGAAGACATCCAGATGAACATTGGTGAGCACAGGGATATCATCATAGGAATAGTTAAGGTCTCTGATGCGGATCGCGACATCCTTCATAAAATAAATTTGTTAATTTTTCCGGTACATATCAGATATCAGGTGTGAGAGCCATTTGGATAGCATTGGCCATCTGTCTGAGGTTGTGTTCTATATTTGCTGTGAGCGGGTCCAGTTTCACCAGATCACCCTTAATGGCTTGGGCCACAGTTAAGGCATTTTTTTTGTCAAACTGGGGTTGGATAAAGAGTACCTTGATCTTGTCTTTTTTTGCCTGTTTCACTAAGGCATAGAGCTGCTTAGGTGAAGGAGCCTTGCCTTCGGTTTCTACAGCCTTTTGGTGCAGCCCATAGGCATGGGCAAAGTAACCAAAGGCCGGATGGAACACATAAAAGCTTGCACCTTGAAAGGGGGCGAGTTGGTGTCTCAATTCCTGGTGGAGCAGGGTCAGACGTTCATTGACCTTTTTATTATTTTGTTGATAGATAGCTGTATTTTTGGGGTCAGCGGTTGCTAAGGCCTCTGCTATGGCTGTGGCCATTATCTTTCCATTGCGCGGGTCAAGCCAGAGATGAGGATCTGCGTGTTCCTGATCTTGATCATTTTCATGGGCATGATGATTATGATGGGCACCAGAAGAGGAAACTATAGGGATTTTTTTGATGCCGGTTGTTGTGTCGATAAGTTGGAGACCTTCCTCTGTCTTTTTTTTATGGATTATTTTTCGGGCGATTTCTCGTTCAAAGGGCATGTCAATGGTAAAATAAAGGCGGGAACGAAAAAGGGTGGTTATCTTTTCCGGGCTTGGCTGGTAGGTATGTGGTTCCTGACCCTTTTCCAGCAGAACCTGGGTGTTGACCAAATCACCGCCTATTTGTTCAACTAACCATTTTTGCGGTGGGATAGAGACAAAGACAGGCAGAGGCTCTGCATGGGCAGGAAGCACTGCGGCTGCAAGAAAGAGTAAGCCGATCAGGATAAAGGTTATTTTTTTTATAAGCATTTTCATGAAAAGAAGGGGTTCGTCTGTATGGTTTATCATCATATCATAATACATGATATTGAAAGGTTAGAGACAGATTGAAAAATTATATCTTTAATATGTAATCAAGAGCGTGCTGATTAGAACTGCATTCATCTCGTTCCTTCTGCACAATAATCTTCTTCATTGGAGGATATTCTAAGAAATATTTCATCTTAATCCAAGTGATTTTCCCGGATGGGAAGAAAGACGTGAACCACCTGGAACGCTTTGATCCTGCTGACAACGGTTTGCCTGTTACCTGCTTTTAAATATCGCTTAATAGATTACCTTGTCGTACAGTCCGTTTTTGCCTGACCGGCATCTTTTTCAGGAGAAAGAGTAAGGGATTCTGCTTTACCTGCATCAAAGTGTAAGGTTCTTTGCGGAAAGGGTATCTCAATGCCTTGCTCTTTAAAAGCGATATGAATCATTTTGAGCAGATTATGGGTTTGCAGACCTCGCTGGGCAGGCTCTTCAATCCAGACCAGCAATTGAAGAAAAATACCTGAATCGTCAAAACGGCGGAACCGAACTCTGGGCTCTGGCTTTTTTTCCAGGGCATGATGAGATGCAGCCACCTGGAGCAAGGTCTTTTCCACCTCCCGAAGATTACTGTCATAGCTCACACTCACATCAATGCGAATTCGGAAGTTGACCTCTGGTGCAGACTGGTTGATGATCTTGGTGGTGGACATAATAGAATTGGGAATAGTGATCAATACGTCATCCCTGGTCTTGATCTTGGTGGAGCGAATGCCCAACTCCACAACTTCACCTCGTTCGCCGCTTTCAAGAATAATATAATCACCCACCTTGTACGCAGCATCAGTGAACAGGGCAATGCCGCCAAAAAAGTTGGCCAAGGTATCCTTGGCAGCCAAGGCAATGGCGATACCCACAATACCTGCCGAGGCAAATAAAGGCGTTAGGTTGACATTCCAGATGATCAGTCCCCAGATAATCCCGAGAAAAAGCAGAATAATCCTGGAGATATTTTTGAGCATGTAGAACCTGGTCTTGTCAAACTTGCGTACAGCCCAGCCTGTGTTGTTTTCATTCATCACCGTGATTTCCCGAATCAGGGCGATCCACCAGACTGCCAGAATTAAAGTTTTAATTACATTGGGCAGGACAGTCTGCCAGGGGGCAGGGAATACCGGTTCCAGCAGGGTGGCATGGAGGAGACCAAGCAGAAGCACGGAGATCACTGCAGGGCGCCGGATAAAGCGAACAAAATGCTCATCCACATCAAAGCTGGTTCGGATGGCGATCCTGAGCAACACTTTGTTAATTATGATATCTGCGGCCTTGGCCAGGATGATATAAAAACAGATAGCTGTGAAGCGTTGTCCAAATTCGTATTGACCAAAATCAGGCAGCGAGGTGACAAACCAGATGCTAAAGGCTTTGGAGATAATGCTGAAGTCCATGAGATATTGTGACCTCGTTTGGCCCGAATCAGGCCGATTGCGAGGAAATCTCAGAGAAGGAGGAGATGGGTTTGGCTTCCTCAATAATCATGATAGGAATGCCATCACGGATGGCATAGGCCAGCTGGCAGGTATGGCAGAGCAGGACATTTTTATCGTTACGGAGTTCTACGGAGCCTTTGCATTGCGGACAGGCGATAATGTCAAGGAGTTCTTTTTTCATTTTTGTTATGTTGTTTTGATGGGTTTGTTGTATATGAAAGTACTGCTATCATATTTTGTTCCCCCTTCTCTAATAGGTAAGATGGGGTGTGGAATAATTCCTTTAAAAGATAATGAGAATGCAATAGTATGGCAGAGTATACCAAAAAAAAATGCTACTGACAGTAAAACTCGAACAGAGACCGGAGAAAACATGAAAAAACGTATACCGGTAGATCAGGCCGTTGGAATGGTGCTCCCTCATGATATTACAGAAATTGTCCAGGGGGAATTTAAAGGATGTGCCTTTCGCAAGGGGCATATTCTTCGCTTGGAAGATATTGAGCATTTGCGCCGCCTGGGCAAAGAGCATATTTATGTTTTAGAGCTTTCAGAGGGAGAAATTCATGAAGATGAGGCTGCCCGTCTGTTGGCTACAGCCCTGGCCGGGCAGGGAGTGGAACATTCAGGCAAGGTGACAGAAGGCAAGGCATCGCTTTGCGCAGCCTATGATGGTCTGCTTAAAATTGACAAAGAGGCCCTGTATCGTTTTAATCTGCTGGGTGAGATCATGTGTTCCAGCCTCCATACCAATACTCCGGTAAAAAAAGGAGAGCAGGTGGCTGCCACCCGCTTGATTCCTCTGGTGGGAGAGCGTTCCCTGGTTGAGAAAGGAGTTAACATTGCCCGCTCTACTGACTCAGGTGAGAAGATCGTTCAGGTTTTGCCCCTGCCAAAGGTCAAGGCTGGCCTGGTTGTTACAGGCAGTGAAGTTTATTACGGCAGGATTGAGGACAAATTCGAGGCTGTGCTCCGGGAAAAGATGGCTGAACTGGGCTCAGAAGTGATCCGGGTAGGCTTTGCCCCGGATGATGCCAGTCGCATTGCAGCAGAGATTCGCCTTTGCCTGCAAGCCGGTGCTGACCTGATCATTACCTCTGGTGGGATGTCTGTGGATCCTGACGATGTTACCCGAACCGGTATCCGGGAAGCCGGGGCCGTGGACAGGGTTTATGGAACTCCGGTCCTGCCTGGTGCCATGTTTCTTGTGGGCCGGATAGGGGAGGTGCCAGTCCTTGGTCTGCCTGCCTGCGGAATGTTTCATAAGATCACAGTGTTTGATTTGATCCTCCCTCGCATCCTTACTGGTGAATCCATTGGTCGGGAGCAATTCGCTGCGATGGGACATGGGGGGCTTTGTCGCAACTGTAAACACTGTCAATATCCGGTCTGTAATTTTGGCAAATAAGCCATAGCGTAATAATATCGTCTTGTGTATTGTCAATACCATCGCCATTAAAGCACCTCTTCTGGCGTATTAACTCGCCCAAGAACGGCTACTTGATTAGCGATGGATTGAATAGAAATACCTTCTGGAATTTGCGGAAGCAATTTTAATGTTTCACGGA